>CAZHYI010000224.1:0-2471 GCA_964536595.1 uncultured Candidatus Bathyarchaeia archaeon | reverse complement strand
AAAAGGTTTAGGTAGAACCCTACTTAAGAAAGCCATTCAGTTCTGTAGAAAAGCTAGATACGAAAGAGTCTACTTATGGACTGTCAGCAGCCTCAACGCAGCCATAAACCTCTATAAGTCACTAGGTTTCAGAAAGAGCGAAGAAAGAACAAACAAGATGTGGGGTAAAGAGGAACCGATAACCGAAGAGAAGTACGAACTGAAACTCTAAAGGAAATAACAGACTCCATTAAACCCCTCATCTACTTCAGCTCAACCTTAACTTCTACAGTCTCAAGCACACCCTAATTAAGCTATGAATCAATAGCACTATAAGAGTATAGGTAATAAACTTTTTATTCCAACCCTCAATATTGAGTTTGAAGGGAAATGTACGACGTCATAATTATCGGTTCTGGACCAGCAGGAATGACAGCAGCAATCTATGCCGGAAGGGCGGGATTGAATACTCTTGTTGTGGCTGGGGTAGCCTGGGGTGGACAACTCATGCTTACAGAGGAGGTTGAGAACTTCCCAGGCTTCAAAGAGGGCATTTTAGGCCCTGAACTCATGGATAATATGCGTGTGCAGGCTGAACGTTTCGGAGCCAAATTCATTTTTGAGGATGCTACCGCCGTGGATTTCTCATCCAAACCATTCAAAGTTAAAACGGAAAGTGCAGTTTATGAGGGTAGATCAGTCATAATCGCAACTGGCGCTTCACCCAGACTTTTAGGATTGGAGAGTGAACAGAGACTGATGGGTAGAGGCGTATCCATATGCGCCACCTGCGATGGCCCCCTATTCAGGAATAAACGCGTAGTTGTTGTGGGCGGCGGGGACGCAGCTATTGAGGAGGCTTTAACACTCACCAAATTCGCGAGTGAGGTTAAGGTTATTCATAGGAGAGATCAGCTTAGAGCCACTAAAATACTTCAGGAAAGAGCATTCAAGAATGAAAAGATAAGTTTCGTATGGAACGCTGTTGTTAAGGATATACTTGGCAAAGATGTGGTGGAGGGAGTCAGGCTGAAGAGGGTTGACACTGGCGAGGAGTTCGAGCTTGAGTGTGAAGGCGTCTTTATAGCTATAGGGCGCAAACCTAACACTGAAATATTTAAGGGTCAAATAGAGCTTGATGAGGCAGGCTATGTGGTAAGCAGGGATGGCGTAAAAACAAGTGTTGAAGGCATCTTCGTTGCTGGGGATGTAGCGGATAGGCTTTACCAGCAAGCCATAACAGCAGCTGCTTCAGGATGTAAAGCAGCAATAGAAGTAGAAAAGTATCTGGAAAAAGAGACTTAAGAAGAGAAACCGATTTCTCTTTTCCCTACTCTTCACGGGACTTTGATTAATAAACTTAAGTATAAGTAGAGAATTAGCTTTCTAAACTTAAGAGGCAGTCACTATAAAAAATTTTTAATACAATAAACGGCGAGTATTAGTCATTCATTTAAAGGAGGTGAATTTTATGAGGAAAGGCACAGTTAAACTGCTTAGTGTACTCCTTATTACAGCCATAGCTGGAGCCGCAGCAGCACCTTCTCTTCAGAATCAACCTTACAGATGGTGGTGGTACTTAAGAGTATTCGTCATAAATTTCCCTCTGGATGAGAATGGAAACATCAGAGTCTCAATGAATAGTGAACCTCAATCTGAAACACTATACTTAACAGCCATACTAAACGAGACAGGTCCTCCTGTTGATGAGTTATGTGTTTTAGTTTCGAATTCATCAGAGGTCTCCGTGGGAGGTAAAAACGTTACTTTTATTGGTGGAGGGGTTTCAGGCGGGGCTTCATGGCGGAAGGGAGTATACGACTATGTAGGAGAGCAATATGGTTATAGTGCTGGAGGAGGGGTTCCTGGTGCTGGGAGAGTTGTGGTGTATGACGATTCAGGAAACTTCCTAGGGCAGTTTGCACTCCCATTAAATGTTGAGGTTAAGTTCCAGAATGTTGGTAGAATAGAGCTGTATGTTGAGGCACCTATACTCGCATACCTTAGACTACCAGGTGACGATGGAGAATACTCAGCATTCATAGTAGCCTCAGTCTACTACCGTGTCGAATAAACTTCCCTTTTTATTTTTTAATCGTTATTGAGCAGCTCCTATAAATACGCTTTTTGTTCACACTCATTAAAACCAATTATTCTTAAGTTTTGTAAATAGTTAACAATTTAAGCGTCATTATGCCTTTTGAATGTGGTTCCTGGAGGCCGATTCGTTGCGGTTAAAGATTAAGGCTCTCACCTTTGATGTGTTCGGCACAATCCTTGATCTGGCTGGCAGCTTAACCCCAACCATCCAGCAGATACTCAGCAGCCATAACTCCTCTACCGATCCAGCGGAGTTCTGGATTCAGTTCCGCACTAGACAGAGGCTTGAGCAATACCAAGACAACCTACTATTAGTTGGTCACTGCGGATACATGGAGGCTGTACGCCGCGCCTTCCTTTACACTCTACGACTAAACAAGATCCCATACACA
>CAZHYI010000223.1:0-2501 GCA_964536595.1 uncultured Candidatus Bathyarchaeia archaeon | reverse complement strand
TCAAGAGCTAAAGTCATCTGTCTATAAGCCAAATCCAAAACTTTATCTTTACGCCTCTTTGCGAACCAATTCTCCATCAATCATTCACGACCGAACTAATTTTAAAACTCTTATGTTGCTACTTTTCCGCGGCAAATTTAAATTTTGTTGAAAATCTACTCCAAAGCTATCTCTTTCTCAAGTCCGTCCCTTGGGTACGGATAGATATTAATTGCTTCAGGAGGAAACAGTATCTTGATTTCGTCGCCCCTCTCAAAACCTTCATTCTGGGATGCTCCTCTTTTAATTAGAAGCTCTAATCCATCCTCTGTCTTAACGTGATACCTCACTATGTTCCCTGCAAAGATCACGTCACTAACTTTACATTTCCAGCAGTTCCTGTTGATGGGGTTATCTTGCCCCTTTAGGATAGATATGAATTCTGGACGGATTGAAACGACAACCTTCTCGGTATCCAGATTTAAAGATTCATTGACCTCTAGAACGTTGTTTCCGATCTTGAGGATTCCCTTCTCCTTAATCATTTCTCCAACAAGTAGATTAGTCTCGCCTAAAAAGTAGGTTGTGAAGATCCTTTTCGGTCTTAAATATAACTCTTTGGGGCTTGCAACCTCAACTATCCTTCCGCCCCTCATAATTATTATTCTGTCTGAGACAGCTAACGCCTCTTCTTGATCATGAGTCACATGAATAGCTGTTAAGCCTAGATCCTTAACCAGCTTTCTAAGCTCAAACCGCAACACTTCCCTGACTTTAGCGTCTAGAGCGCCCAGAGGCTCATCAAGCAAGAGGAGGAAGGAGCCTGAAGCTAAAGCTCTCCCTATAGCGGTTTTCTGCCTCGCTCCTCCACTCAACTCGTTCGGGTAGGAATCTTCACGCCCCTCAAGCCTTAACATATCCAGCATTTCACGCACAATGTTTCTTGTCTTCTCTCTCTGCCAACCCTTAACAAGGGGCCCATAAGACATGTTCTCATAAACTGTTTGGTGGGGGAATAGAGCTATCTCCTGAAAGACGTACCCAATATTCCTATCTTGAATAGGTAAATCGGTGATCGGTTTGCTATCCATGTATATCATTCCCTCATCAGGTTTTAGAATGCCAGCTATACATTTTATGAGGGTGGTTTTACCGCATCCGCTTGGACCAATAATGCAGACGTACTCCCCATCCTCCACCTTGAAGGAGACGTCGTTGACTGCTACTATATCACCGAACCTCTTGGTGAGATTTACCACCTCAATCTCAGGCATCAGATCACCTCTAACTCCTTATAGAGCCCAAGCGGCGGGTACTGATACAGCATAACATCCTTCGGAGCGAAATTCACATAAACATCATCACCTATAGAGAAGAACCTATCATCCTCAGAGATCAGTAATCTGGAGCGTATATAGTCACCATTTAGTAACCGAACCTCATACAGCACAAAGGCTCCAAGAAACCTTTTAGAGATCACTATTCCCTCAATAGAGTTTACATCTTCCCTCTTTTCCTTTGAAACATTAACTTTCTCCTCCCTTATCGCTGCCACAACAGACTCTCCAGGCATGTAATCGGAATCTCCAGATCTGATTCTAATCCTTCCTCTAAGCTTCACTGAGGAGCCTTCCATATCGACTTTAGTTACAACGCCCTCAAGGAAGTTTGTGTGCCCAATAAAGTTAGCTACAAAAATATTGGTTGGTCTACGATACACATGGTAGGGTGTGCCCTGCTGCTGCAGCACGCCTTCCCTCAAAACAACTATTCGATCAGCCATCATAAGCGCTTCTTCTTGATCATGGGTCACATGAATAGCTGTTAAGCCATAATCCTTAACCATAGCTCTCAATTTTTCCCGTAACTCCACCCTGAGCCTAGCGTCTAAAGCGCCGAGAGGCTCATCTAAAAGCAGAATTTCAGCTCCTGAAGCTAAACCCCTAGCAAGAGCAACTCTCTGCTGCATTCCACCACTCAGTTCCCCTGGGAAGGAATGCGCTCTCCAATCCAGCCTAATCATCTTAAGCATGTTCAGTGAAGTTTTAAAAGCCTCCTCCTTACTTATGCCTCTGGAGAGAGGGCCGAAGGCTACATTCTCTATAACTTCCATGTGAGGGAATAAGGCGTAATCTTGAGGAACATATACAGTATTCCTTTCTTGGGGAGGAACATCATTAACCAACTCTTCACCTATATATATCTCCCCTTCATCAGGCTTTATCAAGCCAGCAATAAGCCTTAGGAGAGTAGTCTTTCCACTACCTGTGGGACCGAGAACGCAGAGGTACTCCCCATCCTTAACGTTCAAGGTTACCCTATTTATGGCAGTTATCTTCCCGAACCTTTTAGTCACATTGATAAGCTTAATTGAGGGCATTTCACCTCCTCCATTTAGCCACCAATCTGAAAACCAGAAGAATTATGAATGAAGTTAATATCAGGAAGCCTATACCTAAAGCAACATCTGATGTTGATGCTGGAACTTTACCCTTCACCCAATCCACCAGAAGCACAGGAAC
>CAZHYI010000222.1:0-2502 GCA_964536595.1 uncultured Candidatus Bathyarchaeia archaeon | reverse complement strand
TCTATTCCTAAAGATCTACCGAAACGCCATGAAGGAACAGGGCCATAAATAGTGGACATATACTCTTTACCTCTTAAATTCAATATTTCCCCCACTTATTTATCTTTAGCTTTCCAGTATGCTCTCAAATACTTTTTAAATGGATTCTTCCAATCAGATAAATGGGAGAGGTGGGATGGTAGAGTATTCTTACTCTGGAGTGGAAATAGTCGTTCAGAAGGGAGATATAACAAAAATTGAGGTTGAAGCCATAGTGAACCCTGCAAACAGCTTCCTAATCATGGGCGGCGGAGTCGCCGGAGCTATAAAGAGGGCTGGCGGCCCCGAAATTGAAGTTGAGGCTAGAAGAATGGCTCCAGTACCTATAGGTAAAGCTGTGATTACGGGTGGTGGAGCATTGAAGGCTAAGTACGTAATTCACGCCCCAACCATGAGTAGGCCAGCTATGGCGACGAATAAAGAAAATGTAGCATTAGCTGTAAGGGCCGCTCTAAGCGTTGCCAGAGAGAACGATATAGAGTCTATAGCTTTTCCCGGTATGGGTACAGGCGTTGGCGGCCTATCTTACGGTGAGGCTGCGGACGTTATGGTGAGTGAAACCGTCAAGCATATTGAGGAGGGAACATCGCTGAAAAAGATTATTTTTGTAGGTTTTTCGGATGAGCTTACTGAGGCGTTTATGAAGGCCTGGAATAAGGCGTTATCTCCAAAAACTCAAGAGTGACCTTCATAAGGTATATATCACTATGGAGTTAAGGGAAGGATTAAGATGACTTTGGAATACCCTAAGCTTCAAGTTGCTTTAGATCTTAGATATTTGGAGGATGCCTTGAGAATCGCTGAAGCAGCTTATAAGGGGGGCGCTGACTTTCTTGAGGCTGGAACTCCGCTCATAAAGAGTGAAGGTATGAAGTGCGTTCGTGAGTTGAAAAAGCGCTTCCCAGATGTTGTAGTGGTTGCTGACCTAAAAACTTTAGATGCTGGTTGGATGGAGACAGAGATGGCTGCCCAAGCCGGAGCCGACATAGTGAGCATCTCAGCACTCTCTAACAACAATACAGTTCGTGACTCTGTGGAGTGCGCCAAGAAATATGGTGTTAAAGTGATGGGTGACTTAATTGAGGTTGCTGAGCCGATAAGGAGAGCTGTGGAGCTGGAAGAGTTGGGTGTGGATTATGTCTGCCTCCATAGCGGGATAGATGCTCAGAAGGATGAGGAACAAAAAGTGGATAGAAAGGTGGATGTGATCAGAAAGATCATAGAGAATGTTCATCTCCCTGTGGGTGTGGCTGGCGGCATCAATGCGGGAACGGTAGCTAAAATTGTTAAGACAGGAGCAAAAATCATTATTGTGGGTGGTGCAATCACGAAGGCCGCTGATCCTGAAGAAGCGACAAGATTGATAAAGAGAGCTATCCAAGAAGCTGTTGAAATATAAATATTTTTCGCTCTTTTTCTATGATTCTTTATTTTTTTAGAAATATATATTAATGATTTTTCAGATTCAAGAATCTCCTATAGAAGGTGATACTATAGTGAGCAAAAAAGTTAAGGTAGTTATCTATGGAGTCGGTGCTGTGGGAAGTAGAATAGTTCGGGCTTTGACGAAGAGGGAAGAGATAAGGTTTGTGGGCGCAATAGATATAAGAAATATTGGAAAGGATCTTGGTGAAGTTGTAGGTCTAGATAAAAAGCTGGGTGTCACTATCACCGATGAAGTGGATAAGCTATTTTCAGAAGTGGACGCTGACATTGTAGTGCAAGCTACATCTTCCTACCTTAGAGACGTTTATCCTCAACTTGAGAGGTGCATAAAAGCTGGTTTAGATGTTGTCTCAACCACTGAGGAGCTGTCATATCCATACAGGAAATACCCTGAATTATCAAAGAGTCTGGATGAGTTAGCGAAGAGGCATGGAGTAGCTGTTTTAGGCACTGGAATAAACCCTGGTTTCCTAATGGATACCTTACCTGTTGTGCTTACCGCTCCTTGCGAGGAAGTGAAGCGCATAGAAGTAACAAGAATGATGTACTCAGGAAATAGGAGAATACCTTACCAAAAGAAGGTTGGTACAGGGCTCACAAAGGAAGAGTTTAACAGAATGATTTCAGAGGGAAAAATTACTGGTCATGTGGGTCTATACGAATCTATAGCTATGATTGCTGCGGCTTTAGGTTGGGATATAGATGATATTGTTGAGTTGCCCCCTGAACCTGTGATATGTACGGAGGAAGTGACCACTTCATACACAACCGTCAAGGTTGGTCAAGTCGCTGGTTTAAAGAGTGTTGCTTACGCCACTAAGAACGGTGAGAAGATTATAACGTTGAACTTCATATCTCACGCTAACGTGAAGGAGCCCTATGATGAAGTTAAGATTGAGGGTACGCCCAACCTTACCATGCGTATTCTTGGCGGTGTTCACGGAGACGTAGGAACTGTTTCTATGGTTGTAAATTCAATTCCTAAAGTCTTAAAGGCAGAGCCTGGGCTCTACACAA
>CAZHYI010000221.1:0-2521 GCA_964536595.1 uncultured Candidatus Bathyarchaeia archaeon | reverse complement strand
AATCTGGAAGAAAGATAAGATTCTCGAAAACCTCATGAAGGAGGGCAAAATACCGCCTGAAATATACAAAGAATTCCATGAGCAATTCGAAAATGAAAAAAGAAAATTAAAGGATGAAGCTGAAAAAACAATCGAAGAGATTGAGGGATTGAAGAAGGATTGTGAAGAACGCTTCAAAAGCTTAAGCTCATCCAAAGTTCACCTAGAGATCGAATATGCCATTGGAAAGATAAAGGATGAAATATATGATCTTTCAAAGAAGGCTATTGATGAAGAGCTCAAGAGCTTAATGAAGGAAATGGAAGACCTTGAAAATATGAAAGGATGGCTCTCTAACCTTATACTTGCCGAAGATCAAAAAGAGCCATTGGAACTAAAAACGTCTGAGACTGAAGAAGAGAAGCATGCTGAACCTGAAGAGAAAATAGAAGAAACTGAAAAGACTGAGGAGGAAACTCACCAGGAAGTTTCAGATGAGCCCTCTCTAACTGTCCGCATACTATAACCTACCATTTAAGCTGGATAGAAAGACCCTCTTTCTATCCAGCACGAGAGGTGCTTTAATGTTTTTTCGGGGTCTTAGTAAACCAAAAACTCTCTACGAAGCGATATCTCTAGCCATCCGTGAGCTAGGGAAGCAGTATGCTTATTTGCGATTGTCATTGAGTAGACTGAATAATCGCGAAAGGGAACTATTTGACGTTTGCGAATCTATGGTGAGGCAAGGAAATAAGCAGCGTGCATTGATATATGCTTCAGAAGTCGCTGAAGTTAGGAAATTGATAAAAATAATCAAGAATGTTCAATTAGCCATTGAACGAGCAATCCTAAGATTTGAAACTCTAAGAGAGGTTGAAGCAATAACCCAAGATCTAAAGAATGTGGTGAATGAAACTGAGAAATTGACTGAGCAGCTTTCAGATATTATGCCTGAAGTAGCTTCTGAACTATCAAAAATGGGAAGTGTGATATCTGATGTCCTATCTACCACAGTGTTGAGTTCAACGCCGCCTGTTACTACATTTGCGCTCGACACAGAAGAAGTTAAAGAGATCCTAACAGATGCCTTAAAGGTCGTTGAGGAGGAGATACAGTCTCAACTTCCTGAACCGCCTTCCACAATCAAAACTCCGGAAGCGCCTGAAATACATAAACCTGTACCAGTAGCTGTTACAGTGAACTATGATTCTTCACCACGCCACTCTACAGAAATGAAGAGCAAAGAGGACTTTTCCTCTTTAATAGAACGATGGGTTCTCGGCTACGCCAAAAAGAATGAGGGTAAGATCGATGTAGATAAATGCGCTTCTGAACTCAGAATACTCTCCAATGATGTTTTCAGAGCTCTTCAGTCACTTCACTCTAAAGGTAAAATAAAGATTGAAACGTGAATCAACATGACCGCTACAGAAGAATTAATGAAGGCAGCTACTTACTATGCAAGTGAGGCTGTAAAGTACGATAAACAAGGATCAAGAGAAAAAGCGATAAGTGCCTATCAAAGAACAATAGAGATTCTATTAAAGATCATTCAGTTTCATCCTGACTATAACCTGAATAAAGTCTACATGCAGAGAATTCAAGCATATAAATCCAGAATAAACGCATTACAACACGCTACGGAGGAAACTTTACAAGATTATTCTGAGACCCAGAATGAAGGTAAAGGTGTGATAACTGAAAACATCGGGATAGTGGCGCAGGACGATATGATCTTAAGAGAAAAACCCAACGTTCACTGGGATGACGTAATAGACTTAGAGGAAGCTAAAATAGCGATTAAAGAAGCTATAATTTACCCATACAAAAGACCTGACTTGTTTCCTCTTGGGTGGCCAAGAGGAATACTTCTTTTTGGGCCTCCAGGATGTGGGAAGACTCTCCTTGCAGCGGCGGTGGCTACAGAGATCGATGCAGTCTTCATTTCGGTTGATGCCGCATCAATAATGTCCAAATGGCTTGGAGAAGCAGAAAAGAATGTTGCTAGATTATTCAAGATAGCTAAAAAACACGTTAAGAACGGTAAAGCGGCTATAATCTTCATCGATGAGCTTGATTCATTGATTGGTACTCGCTCTACTGAGGTGGGTGGAGAAACCAGAGTTAGAAATCAGTTTCTAAAAGAAATGGATGGAATAATGGATAAAAAGAAGAAGCTTCATCTCTATGTGATCGGTTCCACCAATAAGCCATGGGAGCTGGATTGGCCGTTTATAAGAAGATTCCAAAAGAGAATTCTTGTGCCTCTTCCAGACTACAATGCTCGATTAAAAATGTTCAAACTATATACCACTAATTTAAATTTGGCTCCAGATGTAGATTTCTCGGAATTAGCTCTCGTAACTGAAGGGTACTCCGGGAGTGATATAAGAGATGTATGTCAATCAGCCCATTTACGAGTTGTTAGAGAACTCTTTGAGTCAGGTGAAGCCGGAAATAAATATGCAGATGCTAGGCCTTTACGAATGGAGGATTTCCTCAAAGTAATCCGTGAACGTAAATCAAGTGTATCGAAAGAAAT
>CAZHYI010000220.1:0-2545 GCA_964536595.1 uncultured Candidatus Bathyarchaeia archaeon | reverse complement strand
ACCATGGATTACCTAATCCATCCACCACTCTGCCATTGAGAAGCAAAAGATCAAGCAATTGGAAAACACCATTTTCGCTTCTCTTATACCGTACAATAACGAAAATGAAACTTTTGAAAGTTGTGGCCGTCAGCGTAACTCTGATCAATCATCAATCAGACGACTTGTATCTTCATCCGACCACAATAATAATAAAATATATGTTTCAAAAAATGTTTTCTGAAAAACTGTGTAAACTGGTGTGTAACTGTTGAATCTAGATAATAAAAAAGAGAAAAATTATACGTTAAACGTGTCTTTTTCTGAAGAACCGAGTAAAGAAGAGATTGAACTTATAGAGTTATTAATCTCCAATATTGGCGAACCGAAAAGAGTGATTAATGTTCTGAAGTTTGGTTATAAGAGGAAGTTGTGGGATTTGGCTGCCCATAAGAAGGGGAGGAAGAATCTAGTGAAAACCTTTGTGAAGTATGCAAGTGAGTACCATCTTAAACATTGGGATTTGACGAAGAAGGCACTAGAGAGCGGTGTCATATTTGGGTATCCTATGAGTAGAACTACAATATGGCGGATAAAGAAGGCTATTGAAGAAAAATTTAGAACTAACAAGTAATTACTCTGCAAGTGTTGAATAGACTTCACTCAACACGGTCTTTACACCGTCATATTCACTTGTTTGTAGACTGAACTCTTCAGCTCTACGCCTAATCTTGTCTGATAACGCATATTCAACGCTCTCTAGAAGAGTATCTAAAGTAATTTTATCTTGCTCAAGCACTACTGAAAAGCCAAGATCATGCGCCTTTTTCGCATTTACCAATTGCTCGGTGTGTGAAGGAGTGGGAATTAAGATTGTGGGTTTTCCGTAACAGATAGATTGCATTATGGTTTCGTGGCCTGATCTAGCCACCACGACATCACAAGCCTTTAAATAATCAAATCGGTTATCTATCCAGCCGTAAATGGCAAGATTGCCTTTTTTGTATATGCGTTTTCTGTAATGAGGATTTCCAGTTGACATTATAATCTTGTATTTTGCTGGAAAACGTGAAAATAAATCTTTTAATATTCTTATTAGGTACGCCTTCTCCTTTACGGGTCCACTTATAGGAGCAAAAATTAATTTTTG
Source organism: uncultured Candidatus Bathyarchaeia archaeon (assembly GCA_964536595.1). Taxonomy (GTDB): domain Archaea; phylum Thermoproteota; class Bathyarchaeia; order Bathyarchaeales; family B24-2; genus CAZHYI01. The sequence goes on along the minus strand of CAZHYI010000220.1, from coordinate 1,416 downwards.
CTTAGGCTTTACACTCATTTTTCTTCTTAACTTTTCCGTAGAGGGTAAGTCATTAGGGTAAGTTGGGAGGATAGGGCCTATAAATTTCACTTTTCTTCTATATAATTTAGGGATGTGTAGGTTTCCTTCTGACAAGGTGTATGGTTCGGGGAAATCTGGAATTAGAACCATATTACTCAACGTCCATATTCTTCCAAGTATAGTTAGGGATCCATAATCGGTTAGTCTCGCGAGTCTTAGAAGCCGTCTTCTTCTCGGAACCATAATGCCAAACTGATTCAGGATGCAGAGTGAAGGTACATCTAGGAGTTTTGCTGCTAGAATCGGCGCTGCTCTAGAGTCGGATATAATTAAGTCGGGTTTATATTTCTGAATGATTCGGAGTTCACTCTTTATTTGCTTTAAAAAAGTGAATAAAAGAATGAAAGGGCCTGGATTAGCGAGGTTCCATCTCAGATCTATGGATCCATCCTCTTTCACCTTGATGTCTATTGGTGGCACTCTAACTGTCCGAAAAGATTCACTTTCAGCATACTTTACTGCCTCCCCATAAGTAGAAAATAGAATATCCTCACCATTTTTCCTCAACATATTTCCAATAGGTGCAAGCCTACCAATATGTCCTAAACCTATTCCGCAAGGAGACAATAATATCTTCATTTATTGGTTTTTCCTCTCTAGACCCTTTCTAACAACTTTTCCCTTAGGCTCAACTTCCTCAAATATTATGGCTCTGAAGGTATAAATCTCAGTTTGATCTAGAAGCCAACAATCAGGCGATAAGCCAGCCTTTAAACAGCATTGACACAAAAATTCTTCACTATTCCATCCCCACTCTACAGGAACTTGCGGCAACAATAAGCCTGAATAGAAACCTCTCTTTATAATTAAACCATCCACCCCCACAGTGATTTTAGATGGGTATTCAAGCGGATTCTTAACAATCAATCTTTCAGGAGGTGTTAGTACGCTAACTTCAAAAACTATATGATCCAACTCTTCACTCCTAATTGGCGGAAATCTAGGATCATTAACTGAAGAATTTATCGAGGATTCTATCACCGCCTCCACCAATGGGTGAGTTGGATATGGAAAACCAATACATCCCCTCAGCTTTTTGTCGCTATTGGTTTTCTTGTTCAATGTCACAAATACACCCCTTTTCTCTCTTAATTGTGGTGGCGTATCTGATGGCGGATCAATCTTTCTCCGATTAATGACGTACTCTTCAGAGGCTTTCCTAGCAAGCTTAACTAGGAAATACCCCTCTTCAAGGGTTAGATCAAACTTCATAACTATTACACCAAATTAAAACTTAACATTGATTTGAGAATAAAATAGATTCTTTATAAATATAAATAAATAACTAAAATAGGAAAACGCTTTATTTGAGAATCTTTGAGAATCTAGTTAGCT
>CAZHYI010000219.1:0-2545 GCA_964536595.1 uncultured Candidatus Bathyarchaeia archaeon | reverse complement strand
TCTCAATATCCTCTATAGGCTTTGGGGGAGGAGTAGTTGCCAGCGTGTAGCCTATCCAAGCCAGTATCGCGAGTACAGCGGCTACAGCCACGAACCCTGTCAATTCAAGAACTATCAATGACCACTCTGTGAGGAAGACTAGCCATCCATAGACAAGTATTCCGACAATGCAACCGATGAGGAGTAGAACCCCTAAGGCTTGATCCTTACTCATCTCAAACCACTTAAAAATGGTATACACTTTTTCACATATAACAATTTCCAAAAATATCCGTACTTAATCCTCTGAAAACACATCACTGGCATTCTTAGTCGCTCTCAATATTCTACGTTCCATTCGTTTAATCATAAGTGATATGCTTGAAACTGTGAAGGCTTGAAGACCAACAATGAAGAGTATAAGTCCAAGCCAAGTCCAACCTATAGACCAAGCCTCAGCCCCATACAGATACCGAAGTATCAATTGCCATAGAAGTATAGCTGCACCTGGAAACGCAAATAGAGTAGCTAAAGCAGAGATAAGAAAAATCGGGTTGTAGAGCCAAGCCATCTTAAAAACCGTCAAAATGATGCCGAATCCATCCTTCCAACTCCTAATCTTGCTGGCCCCAACCCTCTTCCTGAAACTTACAGGAACCTCAGTCACTTTCCCAAAAGACGCCATTTGAGCCGCAATCTCAACCTCAACATCAAAACTCCCTGAAGTTAACTCAAGACTCCTCACACTATCAGTTCTTAACATGTACATTCCACTGCAGGGATCGCTTATCCTCTGCCCCATAAGTAGACTTAACACAGTGCTGATTACCCGATTCCCGAATCTATGAAGCAAAGGAATATTATGCCTATCCCTTCTTAACCCTATAACCTCATCATATTTAGAGATATGATCCAGCATGCTCTCTATATCTTTAGGGTCGTAAGTGTAATCAGCATCCATCACAAGCATGTATGGAGTCTCAACATGATCAATAGCGGTCTTGATAGCGCCAGCCTTACCCTGACCATGCTGATAAACATACTTAACACCCTTCCCATTAACCACCTCAATAGTTCCATCCGTCGAGTAACCATCCACAACAAGAATCTTGCTGTAACCCTCACGTTTAAGATCATCTATAACTCTCCCTATAGCACCCTCCTCATTCAAAGTAGGCAAAACAACAGTAACATCCGCCTTACTGGGCCTACCCTCCAAGAAGGCCTCTTCATAAACTCTACTAGACTTCATTCCGCTTTCTCAACTGTTCCCTTAGATCGCTTTAACTCTCTCTTATAATGCTCAATCTTCTGAAGACAGGCATCCCTCACAAAGGCGGATCTACTGGGCCAGTAACCAAGCTCCTCAACCATAGAATCAATCTTATTTAAGAGACTCTTCGGAATAGAGACTGAACCATACTCCACAGATCTACCTTTCTTCCTCAACACCACAACCTAAACAATAAGGTCAGGAACATTCCCATTCCTCGGCAAATACTTTATAATTAGAAACTTCAAAAAGCCTTTATCTTTAGGCCAGCTTGAGGATTCCCTATAACCCCACCGCTGAGCAATTAAGCTTACCTTCTCAGCAACTAATCCCGCAAACCTATAAGCTGCCTTATCCATCAAGGAAAAGGCACCTTTCAAAACCGTCATCCTTTCAGGTTCTCCCTTAAAAGGCCCGCCTCCCAAAGCACCCAGCAGCCTCTTAACCAAAGGCGCCAATATCCGACGGAGGAGGAAACTACGTACTTTATCCACTACAACGATTACTGCATCAATCAATCGCCGATTCTCTAAACTTAAGACCCTAAACCATAATCTACTTCGTAGTGATAGACGCTTTAACCTTAAAAGCGACCTCCTCTCAGGGGATATATAATCCCATATATCCACGTCTTCTTGATTAATAGACGCGCTATAAAGTGACGGAGTCATCTTTAAATTATCCATCAATCATCAATAATGTAAATAAATAGTATTAATATTTTGCTTTAATGAAGTACTTTAATCTAATCTCTCATTTGTATTCTATTTCTATAGTTTCATTTAAATTATTTATTAATATTCTTTCTGGGAATGATTACTTATAACATTCAAATATCAATCTAAACATATTTTACGGAAAGATCATTAAGTTTTAAGAGTAGAATGCTATATCATAAATTTATATGCCCTACCTCTTCAACTTTGATCTTACAAGGGTCTCCAGATCCCTCTTTATGGAAGTTGCCAGAATCGCCCATAGAAGGGAACTACATAAAAAAATGGGTGAGTTGACCCGTCGCCTCATAACCAAATTTAAGATTCAGGAGTTAACAGGTCTAGATCTATCAGAAGCGGTACAGCTCATTGAGGATTTTATAGAAATACAGATAAGGAACATGATGTATAAAGATGAGTTCTTAGAAGCAGAGAAGAAAGCGCTACTGCTTCCTCACTGCTCAAGAAAATATATGGACGGCAGATGTAAAGCTATCTTCAACCCTGAAGTTCCATCTTATTACTGTTCCCACTGCTCAGAGGACTGCCTAATCCACCAAGCAACCCTTTTGGGAGA
>CAZHYI010000218.1:0-2583 GCA_964536595.1 uncultured Candidatus Bathyarchaeia archaeon | reverse complement strand
TCTACTGTCCCGTAAGGCAGAGTCCTCTGAACTGAACATCCAGTGTGAATAGTCACCCTATCACCATATCTACGTTTAACCTCAACCGGATCCATACATTCAGGCTGCACAGGGTTTAGCACATCCACCCCACAATCAATCAGCTCCCCAACTATAGGTGTTATGTTCCCGTCACTATGGAAATAAACGAAGGCTCCATCCTTCTTAGGTATCCTAAAAAGCCTCTCGTAGCGTGGTTTAAAGTATTTCCTCCAAAGCCTAACATTAATGAATAGCTGCGTCTGGGTACCCCAATCCTCAGCAACACGTATTCCATCACACCCCAAATCCAGCAGCCTTTTACACGCCTCCTCAGCATGCCCAAGCAATCTATCAAGAATAGCTGTAGCCATCCTCTCATTAACATAAAGATCCTTCATGAATGTGTACATCCCCCTAAGCTCCCAGCCCTTCGTCCATAAAACATGGCCTAAATCACCCCAAACAAGGTATTCCTCCCCATACTCCCTAACCACCTTCTCAGCGAGCTCCCACCTTCCCGGAGCATCCAAGTCAGGCAGCTCCACCTCCTCAACTTGACTAACCTCTGTGAAGCTCTCCCATGGATGATGGGTGAAGATGAATGTTCCTTGACCAAGCTCCACAACTTCCTTCCTGAGTTCTCTCCTTATTCCCCACTCCTCATAATCTGCATATGCGCTCCTAGGATTATCCACTATTCGATTACAGAAATCAATGTAGTCCGCTGTGGGCTTCCACCCTTCTGGAGCTGCAGCCTTAGCTGGCGGCGGAAAGTCTATACCCAACCTCAAATCCAACTCCCTATCCGTCCCTACCCCATAATACTTCTTTAGGCCCTCCGTAATGTACCTATCAAAGCTCCTACTCAATGGAACCCTATCAGGCTCCCTATGCTCAAGGGTTGTTAGAACCCTCTCCCTACTACTCATCGTCACCCCTCTTCACCCCCAACCACGACTTGATAATCTCTACGCCCTTCACACCGTCATTCACAGCTGCATCTACGCCCCACCTCTCCACAGCATCCTCCTGAACTCCAGCACCGCCAAGAATAACTTTGAATCTATCTCTGACTCCACGAGCCTCCAACTCATCTATTAACTCCTTAACCTTTGGCTGAGTTGCTGAGAGGAGCGCTGAGACACCTATAACATCAGCTCCTACTCAAAGGGCTTCAGTCAAGAATCTTGCTGGCTCAACATCTATACCCAAATCGTAGACTCAAACCCCTGAGACAATAGTAGACTGATAACTATGTTTTTCCCGAAGTCATGTATATCCCCGATTATGCTCCCAATAACTATTTTGCCTCTAAACTTTCCCTTCTTCCCTTTAAGGTGTGGCTTAAGAACCTCCAGCGCCCTCCTCATAGTCTCAGCAGCCATATACAGATCCGACAGGAAATACTCCTTCCTCTCGAACTTTTCCCCTACTATCTCTAAACCAACCCTTAACTCCTCAAGTATCTCCATTGGGGACCTGCCAGAATCCAGTTCTCTCTGAACTAAATCTTCAATCTCATTGAACATCATATCAACTATTGCTTGAGCTAATTCACTTCCCATTTCACTCACTCTAAAAGAGCAGCTTAACCTATAAGCGTGTGTTTGTTACCTCCTGTAAATTCCGTGGGTTCTAACGTCCCTTACAAGTTTCCACTGCTCTAGTATGCCGTGCTCCCTAGCCTGCTCCTCACTCATCATCTGTCCATGAACAAGCTTACCCTCAAGGATCAGTTTCCTTTCAACATTCTCCACATCCTCTACAGCCCCACCTAACCTAGCAACATCCTCAACATACTCTGAAGGTATGACCATAACTCCATCCTCATCACCTATTATGAAGTCTCCAGGCCTAACCCTAACTCCATCACAGATAACTGGCACATTCACCTCAGCAGGTAGGACTCCTGAAGGCTTCCCATTATGGATATGGTAGGCTGCTGTTGTCGGTGTTCCAGGCCCAATAGTGAAGACTGGAAAGTTAAGCTTCCTAATTACAGGCATATCCCGCAAAGATCCATCCACAACTACGCCTGAAGCGCCTTTAGCCTTAAAGCCTGTACAGATCCCATCCCCAAAGACACCAGCGTCTACTCTGCCGAGAGCGGCTGCCACAACAACATCCCCAGGATTTATAGCTTCAGTTATCTCCTCAATTTTGCTCTGATATGCATCCTGCAAGTTCTGCGCTTCAATCGTTGGATTTAAGGGGTCATAGGCAATATATCTCACAGTTAATGCTGGCCCACAAACCCTATAGGTTGGGTTTAAGGGTCTAACCTTCATCATGCGGTAGGAATCCCTAACTAGCGGGTCTCTCAGAATCGTACCTAATACGCCCCAGGCTGTTGTGCATGAAACCTTCATCAATTCGGAGTATACCTTATCGTTTATCCTAGACAAGACAAGTGTCACCCGAATAAAAAGAAGGATGTGATGAAGATTTAAGGGTTTGGAGATAAAGACTTCACGTATAGAGCTATAAACTTGGGCTAAACGGTTTCTGTTTTACGCCTATGCCCCTCACCGTACTGATATTCCCTTCTCCAGTTCTTCTCCA
>CAZHYI010000217.1:0-2594 GCA_964536595.1 uncultured Candidatus Bathyarchaeia archaeon | reverse complement strand
TCCCAGCATATAAAAAATGTGCAGATAAGATTCACTCAAAAGGAAAAATTCTAGGTGTACATATGGATGGAAGATTGAATGTACTTAAGGACCTTATTGGAAAAGCGAATATCGATGTAGTTGAGGCTTTCACCCCTCCACCACTCGGTGATCTAAGAATAGATGAGGCATTGGATCTCTGGGAATCTAAAGTGATATGGATGAATTACCCTTCATCCGTATGCCTCATGGGTCCAGAAGCCGTAAAAAAGCACACTCTTGAACTCCTAAAACAAGTCGTTCCGGGCGATCGTCTATTAATAACTGCTTCCACAGAAAATGTTGTTCCACATGATAGTTTGCTCATGCTGACTGAAATAATCTCAAAAGTTAAATTGCCCTTCTCAAGAGAAGATATCGAGAAAATTAAATAGAAAATTAAAGCTTCAACCACACCTTCAGAACAATCTATTCATTTTGTAGTGAGGATACGAAAAAATGAGCGTAGGGGAAAATTTAAAAATTATATCTATAAACCTCTCAGAGAAGAATGGAGGCGTAAGGGATGAGTGCTGAGGAAAGATTGAAGGAATTAGGTATAAAATTGCCTACTCCACCCAAACCTCTAGGCGTATATGTCCCCACTGTTAGGGTCGGATCGCTGGTTTATGTGGCAGGTATGAAGGCGTCAATTGATGGAGAGATGAAGTTTAAAGGTAAAGTAGGTAAGGACTTGACGCTTGAGGAGGGTTATGAAGCAGCTAAGATATGCGCTATGAATTGTTTAGCGGCGTTGAAAGCGGAAATTGGTAGTTTGGATAAGGTTGAAAGGATAGTTCAGGTGATGGGTTTTGTTAATAGTGCTGAAGGTTTCAATCAGCAACCAAAAGTGGTTAATGGAGCTTCAGAGTTGCTGGTTAAAATATTTGGTGAGAGAGGTCAGCATGCCAGAATAGCTGTAGGTTCGAATGAACTTCCCGAAGACAGCCCAGTCGAAGTCGCTATGATCGTGAAACTGAAAGAAGAATAGATGCGTTTTTCTTTTCCTATTTTTTATATGCTGGTCCTCTAATAACCTTCCCTGCTAGAGTATCTGTAGACTCACCCTCTTTCAAAATTATTTTTCCATTTACAATGACGTACTTTATGTCTACTGGGTATTTGTAGGGATCAGTATAAGTTGCAGTGTCAGATATCTCATTTGGGTCAAAGATTACAATATCTGCATACATGCCTTCTTTAATTAGGTCTCTATTATAGATTCCAAGCCTCTGTGCTGGGAATGAAGTCATCCTCCTGATAGCCTCTTCTAAAGTAAGAATTTTTGCACCTTTCTCTTCGGGCAGATCGGGTTTCGTCTCGCCACGAACATATTTCCTAAAGATCATCGGGAAAGTTCCATAGGCTCTTGGATGTGGATTACCGACTGATAAGGGTCCGTAAGGCGCCCTAGCCCTCTCGTCAGACTCTATCATGGATACAGGGTGCTTCAAAACTTTACGTATATCCTCCTCGTTATGTCCCTCATAAATAATTATCATCTGCCTTTTCTCCTCAATTAAGAGATCGAAAACTGCATCATAGGGATCAACGCCTCTCTCTTCAGCTATCTCAGCTAGGCTCATACCTACAATATTCGGGTTCGACTCGCAACTTCCAATCTTTATTTTTTCCCAGTAACCATCAACAGCCAAAGCCATTGCCGGTGAAGAAGGATTCTCCTTAACCCAATTGACAATCTTCTTTCTAAAGGTTTCATCCTTTAGCTGCTCTATCATTCTTGATATTCCTCCTTCATGAGCCCATTCAGGCAGCAAGGTGGTTAAAACAGACATGCTGTATAGATATGGTGGAACGTCGCATGTAACATCTAAACCTTCAGCTCTAGCTTCATTTATCATCTTTAGAATCTTTTCGGTTTTACCCCAGTCAGGATAGTGAGATTCTATGTGATTGATAAGCACTGGAATCCCAGCTTTTTTACCGATTTTTATAGCTTCTGCCACCGCTTCTTCATACGTCACATTTGCTGACCGGATGTGAGTGGCATATATTCCACCCTTCTCCGCCACCACTTTAGATAACTCAATCAATTCCTCAGTATTTGAGTAAAAGCCGGGAGCATAACCTAACCCTGTAGATATACCGAATGCGCCATCATCCATTGCTTCAGCAACTAAACTTTTCATCTCTTTTAGTTCGCTGTCTGTCGGGAGGCGAGCTTCAAAACCCATTACAGCAATTCTTATGGCTCCGTGACCAACCATTGCAGCAATGTTGCATGCGACTCCTTGCTTCTCAATCAATCCCAAAAAATCTCTGGTTGTTCTCCATGTTATCTCTGTAACTGGAATGAACGCTGATAAGTATCTATGAAGTTCCTCTTTAGTGGATTCATTTACTGGATAAGCTGAGAGTCCACAATTCCCAATACAGAGAGTTGTTACTCCCTGCCTAATCATACTTTCAACTTTAGGATTAATCAATATTGAAGCGTCAGAATGGTTATGGACGTCTATGAATCCAGGTGAAACTACTAATCCTTTAGCGTCTATCACTATCTCTGCATTTTCTGAGGTTAAACGTCCTACATTAACTATCTTCTCATCTCTAAC
>CAZHYI010000216.1:0-2595 GCA_964536595.1 uncultured Candidatus Bathyarchaeia archaeon | reverse complement strand
TAAGTGACTTAACGTAATTAACTGAAATCATCATACTTTCACCCGTATCAGTTATATCATCCACTACCAAGACCTTTCTTCCAGTCAAATCCATACTGAATGGGTGCTTCAGTTTGGCTTTTCCGTCGGGCGTTGCAGTTATGCCCCAATGCTCAACCTTCAAGCTGACCAGATCCTTCACTCCCAGAAAGTCGCAGAGAACTCTGGCGAGGCACCATCCACCCCTAGCCAGCCCAACTATTAAGTCTGGATTGAAACTTGAAGACTTAATCTTCTCCGCAACAATCTTCGATAGTTTATAGAAGTAATCCCAGCTCATAATTTCACATTCAAAACTGCCCTTCGGCAACCCGACTCATCCCACTCAAAGAGCCTTCCTAAATATTTCATTCAATCTTGATTTTCTTCTAACTATTAAAGTGTTCCCATCCCCTAGGCTCAATCGGGAACTCTTCACCGTCAATTTCAAGCTTCAAAGAACGCTCTTCAGTAGCTACGCCTATTTCTATCAATTGGGAACCTAATCTATCAATAATAGATTTAGCCTTGACCCACTTTTCAGGCTTAATCGTTAAAACCAACTCGTACTCCTCCCCTCCATAGAGACAGATCTCCTTCAAATCTAGATTGTACTTCTCAGCGAATACTTTAGCTTCATCTGCGATGGGCAACCTTCTTATTAGGAAACCTACACCACTAGCCCTTGATATTTCATGTAGACTCCATGCAAGCCCGTCACTAGAGTCTATTGATGCTGAGAGCACCTTGCCTCTTGAGAGCGCTACTCCCTCCTTCACTCTAGCTTTCGGGTAATAGATAGGCTCCAACAGCTTCTCCCTCAATTCGCTTTCCACATCAATCTCTTCATACATTATTTTGAAGCCGCATGGAATCTTACCGAAGACCCCTGTCGTAGCTACGATATCTCCAGGTTTGGCTCCCCCTCTACTCACAAACAGGTCTCTCTCTATTAAGCCGAAGGCTACAGAATCTATGATTAAATCGTCAGCTTCGTTCGTGTCGCCACCTATAATGTATGCTCCATACTCTCTAGCGCCATCATTGAGCCCTCTACCTATTTCAGCTATATCTTTTCTACTTAAGCCTCTAGGCAGCCCTAATGAACATAAGACAGCTAGCGGCTCCACACCCTTAGAGGCTAAATCGCTAATATTCATAACAACAGCCTTTCTGGCGGCTTGGTACAAACTCATATTTTTAGGTACATCGGTTCGCCCTACAAGCATATCAACCGTCAAGACAGCTAAAAGACCATTCTGTAACTCTACAGCTGAAGCGTCATCTCCATAGGAAACTGGAGCTTCAGGATGTTTAGTTATGCTCTTCCAAATAATCTCAATGATTTCTCTCTCTTTGAGAGAAGAAGCGCCTCCTGAAGTATTCATTCATAAACCACCTTTAATTCAGAAGAGCACCTAGTTGGAGAGCAGCAATATCAGTATTTAAGCTTCACTCATCATGAATATTGGATCCTCAACATTAATTTTTAATTCAGCTCCGCTCTTGAGCTCTTTAGCACCTATCACAATATTCATATGGTTGGGCATATGAGTCTCATCGAAGCCTAAAATCACTCCAACACATCTATTATTAAGAACCACTTTGTCTCCCACATAAACGACTCCTCCGACTTGAACCTCCATAAATCCTAGGTATGCAACTCTATCCACTTTGCCTCCAGGTTTAGCGTCCACCTCATCCGTGATTATGAGTTCATGTATCTCCTTCTCACGTAGAGCTCTTGAAGCAACCTCAATAAGTCTTAATCCTCTATCTTTCAGTTTAGAACCTAACACCACAACAATTCTACCTGAAACATTTCTCTTCTTGTAGGGCTTCAAGTCTCATCCTCAATTTTCATAAGCTTGATTCAAGTTCATTCTGGGAAAGGTTCCCTCCTAATATAGTAGAGCTGTGGAGGTCGAGGCGTAAATTCTATTTGGCGCCTAACAGGGTATGGGGAATGCTCGCACACCTTTTCAAGCCAATCCATAAATTCATCCATCATGAAGCCGGGGAGAGCAAATATCAACTCTTCATCCTCAACTTGACCGTACCGTCTCGTTCCGGAGCATGGGAAGGCTATTGTGGGCCTTTTTAGGATGTAGGTTGCAGCTACTCCTTCACCACACGTTCCAGCTTCCGCGGCTGTCCTGACAGTTACTCTCTCCCCACTCTTCCATGTAGCGGCATGAAGTAGCGGAGTCATCTGTCCAGGAGTGACGTAGAGCAGTATCACGTCTGGATCTACAGGTGTCCTTTCTAATGGAGATGTCAAAACCGCTTCTGTAGTTCCCGACTCTATCTTTGGCATATCGCTCAATATCCTCTTGTAGGCTTCAGCTGTCTCAGTTCTTCTTCCAGCATCACGTCTCCCTTCATATAGATCTTCAGGAAAATCTGCAAATCCTAGGAAGCTCTGTGCATACGCACATACTATGTCTGAGAATGTGCCTAACAGCGGCTCTTTATGAACTCTAGAGATGTAGGTAAATTGACAGAAGGTTAGGGGTTCGGTTGGGTGTCTAATATTTGTTGGTATGTCTTCTCCCTTGCGGAATATTTTAACTGCTA
>CAZHYI010000215.1:0-2617 GCA_964536595.1 uncultured Candidatus Bathyarchaeia archaeon | reverse complement strand
CTGGTAGATGTAATAGAAATAACGAAGAAAGGAAAGGGAAAGTTTATGTGGTCATGCTTAAGGACGAACACAGGAAATTTTACTCCTACATCTATGATCCATTCCTTATAGACGTAACGAAAGAAGTGATTCAAGAATTTGGAAGAAAAACATCGGAGAGAGACTTTGTACTCAAAGCTGCAATGAGATATTACCGTCTCATAAGGGAAAGGGGAATGATTTCCGAGTCTAAGAAAATTTTAGACAATATCCGAAAATTAAACTTCTCTGATATTTCAGAATTCAGTCTAATAGAGGAAAAACTTCCCACCATATCCATATATGTTGAGATCGATAAAAAAGCGAGAGAAGTATGTGAAAGGATCAAAAGGATAGTTTCGGAAGAGAGAGGTTTCAAACGAAGAGAAGAGCTCCTAAAAATGAGAAAAAATATTAATGAATACACCATATCCATTCGATGCTCTAGAAAAACGGAGACCATAGAATCTCTTCCCCCTCTTACCGGAGAATACTTTAGATATGTTCCATATGAGGAGTGTGATGAGTGGTACAAGTTAGATACAGGTTTCACTGTTCCTCACGAAGATGTAAAAATAATATGAGAATGTAGGAAGTTAGTAAAACGTTGGAAATCGGTGATAAGATTAAAGATCATTCGATTTTCCGGGATCTAGTTTTTACTGGTGTTGAGGTTAATTACTTTTTTGTTTGTAGGCGTAAGCTCTGGTTCTTCTCTCGCCAGCTAGATTTGGAGGAGGAGTCAGACCTCGTCCTTCTCGGCAGGATTCTCCATGAACACGGCTATCCAAGAAAGTTTAAGGAGGTCAGTATAGGAAGGATTAAGATAGACTTTTTAGAGAGGTATGGGGTTATCCATGAGGTTAAGCGTTCTAGGCGTATGGAGAAGGCTCACCTCTTTCAGCTTCTATATTACATCTACTACTTGAAGAGGTTTGGCGTGGAAGTTAAGGGTGTGCTTCATTATCCTCTATTGAAGAGGAACGTGAGGGTCGAGCTCACCGCCGAGCTAGAGAGGGAGCTAGAGGACGTTCTGGAGAAGATGAAGCGTATAATCTCGAGCGATAGGCCTCCACGGGCCGAGAGGAAGAAGTACTGCAGTAGATGTAGCTACTTTGAGTTATGTTGGTGTTGAGTTTGGTGAGGAACTACTATATTCTGAGTAGCGGTAGGCTGAGGCGGGAGCAGAACACTGTTTACTTCGAGAACGTCAACGTGAAGAAGGCTATTCCCATAAACGATATCTACGCGATATATGCCTATGGAGAACTCGACCTAAACACCAAACTGCTTGACTTCCTAACCCAGCATAGGATTCCCATACACTTCTTCAACTACTACGGTTTCTACTCCGGCTCCTACTATCCAAGGGAACATCTTCAATCCGGCTTCCTACTCGTCAAGCAGGTTGAACACTACGCAGACAAGAGAAGGAGAATTAGAATAGCCAGGGAGATAGTAGACTCCGCGGGTTACAACATCCTGAAGAACCTGCGGTACTACCGGAAACGCGGGAAGAACGTAGACACATATATAGCTGAGATAGAGTTTCTCAGAAGAGAAATCAAGAACACCGATCGGATACAAGAGCTCATGAGCATTGAGGGAAGAATCAGAAGCCAGTATTATGCAAGCTTCAACGAGATTCTAAGGGAAGGCTTCCAGCTCATAAAGAGAGTTAAAAGGCCCCCAGACAATATGGTGAATTGCCTCATATCCTTCGGCAACTCGCTTCTCTACGCTACCACCCTATCCGAGATATATAACACTCAGCTAAACCCGACAATAAGCTACCTACACGAGCCCGGCGAGAGGAGGTTCTCCCTAAGCCTAGACCTAAGCGAACTATTCAAACCCCTCATAGTTGACAGAACGATCTTCAACCTCATAAACAACAGGCTGATAAAGCCGAGGCACTTCCTCAGAGAACTGAACTACTGCTACCTAAAGGAGGAAGGAAAAAGAAGGTTCATCAAAGAATACGATGAGAAACTAAAGACCACCGTGAAGCATAAAACCCTAAAAAGGAAAGTTTCATACCAGAGACTCATACGCCTAGAATGCTACAAGCTCGTTAAGCATCTCATCGGAGAGAAGCCCTACGAAGGTTTCAAGGTATGGTGGTGAAACATGTACGTGATACTTGTCTACGATATCTCCGTAGAGAGATTAGACAACGTAAGGAAATATCTGAAGCAATACTTAAACTGGGTTCAAAACTCAGCTTTCGAAGGGGAAATACGGAAAGGAGATCTGGAGAAAATAAAAATCGAACTCAGGAAGCTAATAAACGAGAACGAAGATTCTATAATACTCTACGAAGCGCGAAACAGAAAACTGATAAAGAAAGAACGGTTAGGAGTCGAGAAAAATCCTGTAAGCACCATAATCTAAAAATTCAGGTAAGCATTTATAAATAAAATGCGTGATCGGAGGTTCACCTTGAGGGTGCTCTGAAAGGCTTAAATTTTAATCCATAAAAAAGAAGATAAGGGAGAAAAGCCTCCTGTTCCAATAGAACTAAGGTAGAATTGAAAGGCGGCACAGCACAGCGTATATTTCCTTCACGCTTAAGTTCCAATAGAACTAAGGTAGAATT
>CAZHYI010000214.1:0-2642 GCA_964536595.1 uncultured Candidatus Bathyarchaeia archaeon | reverse complement strand
AGGGACCTTCACATTTACCGCAGTTGAGTATGAGAACCTCCCCTAAACCCTTAAGCGTTGTCCATGTGAATTCCCTCTCGCCGTATTCAGGCTCAAAGTCAGGCCATATATCATATATGTCCTCACCCAGAATCCTCTTTAAAGATTTAAAGTAATGCTCGAAGGCCGTCATCTCTCACGCACCCGATCTTATACTTCTAACTATCTCACCTATCTTTTCTGACCCTTCCTTCTCTATAACTGTGCCTGTTACTATTATGTCTGCCCCAGCTTCAGCGACAACCCTAGCCTGCTCACCACTCCTTATTCCCCCGCCAACAATGAGAGGTATGTCAAGAATCTTTCTCGCCGCAGTAATAGTCTCCACCGGTATAGGTTTCTCAGCTCCTGATCCAGCCTCCAAATATACGAAGCGCATCCCCAAATACTGGGCAGCTAGGGCATAAGCCGCCGCAATTTTAGGTTTATCTGGAGGTATAGGTTTAACGTGACCTATCAAACTCACGGCGCTCCCTTCACCAATCACTATGTAACCCATCGGTATAGGCTCTAAGCCGTACCTCTTCACTAAGGGGGCGCCGAGCATCTGTGCCCCAATTAAGAAGTATGGATCAAAAGAGTTGAGTAGGGACATGAACCATATTGCATCTGCATATCTGCTTATGCCGCTCACGTTGTTTGGGAATAGAATTACTGGAATATTGACTGAGGATTTTATGGCTTTCACAACCTCATTCAGCTCTAATGGTGAAACTATGGTTGAGCCTCCAACCATTATGCCTGTTGATCCAGCAGCCTCAGCCTCCCTAGCCATCCTTGAAGCTGTTTCTCCATCCAGCCCTTCAGGATCTATGAGTGTGAGCTGGATCTTTCCGTACTTACCGATCTCGTTTAGGAGATAACTCTCAACCTTGCCTCTCACTAACCTGTACATTTCGGTATACCTCTGAATGGGAATAGAATCTATCTGTGAATTCACAGTAAGCGTCCACCTCCTCATAGGAGTGTTTTATGGGTACGGTTTCAGCTACTCCACAAATCCCGCATTTAACTAGGGCTAAGCCTTCATCCTTCCTCATCTCAACCTTAACGCTCTCTTTACCGCAGTTAGGGCATAGAAAGACTGTTGGCATCCGTCTTTTAATTATCTTAACTACCTTCCTCCTTCTCCTACCCATATTAACTCACTCAATTAAATATTCAGTGCCAGATATGGTTTTGTTTGAAGTCAGATTTATCTTTCACGCTTCCTCGGCATTAAGAATACGTATACGCCAAGCCAAATTAACTACTCTACATATAGTACTCTCGCTCCCTCTGAGGGCCTCGCTACATACGATTCTCCATCTAAACCGTACTCCTTAAGCGCACTCAACATCTCTCCAGCCACCTTCATAGCTTGTACTTTTAGGGAGTCAACGACAGCTATTATGCATGGTCCAGCCCCACTTATCGCTACTCCTGAAGCTCCAGCCTCTACGGCTCTCTGCCTCACACTCCAGTAGTATGGGAGTGTAGCTGCTCTATAGGGTTCAGCGAGCTTATCCTCCATACATCTACCTATAAGTTCCAGGTTTGAGAGGAGTATCCCCGCCACTAAACCGCAGGAATTCCCGATGTTATATACTGCGTCTTCCAGAGGAACACTTTTGGGTAGGATGCCTCTAGCCCTCTCGGTCTTTTTAGCTGTAACCTCAACTTTGGGGAAGAGAAGAGCGAACTCCATATTTTCAGGAGGTTTTAGATTTATGACGCGGAAGGGCTTCTTCTTCCTAACAATGGTGAATCCTCCGCATATTGATGGTGCAACATTATCGGCATGAGGCGAACCTGCCGACGCCATTTCGCCTTGAGCAGCCAGCTCCACAAGCTCATCCATGGACAGCTCAACTCCATACAGCTCGCATAACGCCATAGCAGCTCCTGCAGCACTTGCACCGCTGCTTCCGAGGCCTGAGGATGGCGGTACACCCTTATTTATCTTAATTCTTATTCCACCCTCTATTTTGTATCGTTCCAAAAAGATCTTGGCAACCAGCCCCGCCGTATTCTTTTCAGGGGTGAGTGGTACTTGTGATCCGTACTTCCCTTCTGCTTCTAGGGTTACTGCGTCCCCCTCAGCAGAAACTTCGACTATGTCGTAGAAGACGTTTAATGCTACGCCTAAGACATCAAAGCCTGGACCTAAATTCGCTGAGCTTGCAGGTGCCATTACTGAGACTCTTCTCATTGCTCCACTCCCTTCTTAGTGAAGACTATATTTTAAAAGATAAATCTTTTCGGTGTGAGCACTAAACAGAGCTTTTCTCTTTCATCATCTGGATGTGTGATAGGTGTCTAGACAACTTCACCGTATCCTCACTTATCCTGTATAGCTTTCCATGCTCAATAACCATATGCTCCACCCGTACACTTGATCCGGTTAGGGCTTTAGCTTGCTGAACAGCGTAATGCAACTGTACGCAGTGGGGTGAACCATCAACCGTTAAAACCCTAATCATCCTCGGATCCGCAGTCTTAATTATAGTCGCCGCCTTCGAAACAATCATGTTTATATGTTCACGCTCCAGACAAGAACAGAGAGGCACCATACCGCAACTTAACTCTTGAAAGAGTTTAGGGTTTAAATCCTCAATGCAGCA
>CAZHYI010000213.1:0-2657 GCA_964536595.1 uncultured Candidatus Bathyarchaeia archaeon | reverse complement strand
GTGGCTGTAGTCGGCGCTAAACCTCAATGGATACTTCCGGTTTTAATAATGCCTACCTCTGAGAGCGGAGTTGAGGTAGAAAATATAATGCGGCAGATCGATGAAGCTGCTAAAGACCTTAATATAGCGATAGTGGGTGGCCACACAGAATTTATTTCTGGTATAGATCATCCGATTGTATGCTCATTTGTAGCGGCTGTTACAAGAGAACGTATATTATCCTCAGCCGACGCTAAGCCTGGAGATTTAATTGTGCTGACTGGAGGAGCAGCGATTGAGGCTACAGCTATTCTGGCTTCAGATCTTCAGGATGAAGTTGAAGCTGTTTTTGGAAGTAGATTCGTTGAGAGGGCTAAATCCTTCATAAAGAGGGTTAGCGTGGTTAGAGGGGCTTTAGAGGCGGCTAAGATTGATGGTGTTACTGCAATGCATGATCCAACAGAAGGGGGAATCTACACAGCGCTTCATGAAATGGCTGAGGCATCTAACACTGGTTTATTAGTATTTAAGGATAGGATATTCATGGCTGATGAGACTAGGAAGCTATGTGACTTTTATGGTTTAGATCCTCTCGGCTCTATAAGTTCAGGTGCCCTCCTCATAGCTGTAAAGCCCACTCACGAAACACCGCTCTTGAGCCGCCTTAAGGATGTAGGGTTAAAGGTTGATGTGATTGGTGAGTTTAGAGAAGCCGATTTCGGAAGGAAAATTGTTGATAAGGATGGAAAGATTACTGATTTACCGCTTCCAACAACCGATGAGTTATGGATTCTCTACGAGAAGATTACAAAGAAAAAGAGGAATGATTGATTCATCCTTTTATGATTGTTCTTTAAGCATTTTGGAGAGTTCAAACAGTTTTGAGTAGGGATCTTCAGCCTTCACCACTCCACTTGAGACCGCTACACCTACTGCTCCAAGCTTTAATGCCGCTGAAACGTCCTCTCCGGACACTATTCCCGCCCCGCAGAGGACTGGAATATTCGGATTCACCTTCTTAACGAGCCTTATTGTTCTCTCTATAGTTTCAGGTTTAGCTTTGGATACGGCGATTCCAGTCTCAATAAGTTCTGGAGGCTCAATAGCAATCATATCTGGATTAAGGGCCGCTATTGAAGCTGCAACATGAGAATTATTTGCAAATACTAAGGTGTAAAGGCCTACCTCCCTCGCCCGCTCTATGGAAGCATCAAGCTCAGCTAGACCTATCCTTCTCTCTGAATGATTCAGTAAGGTGCCTACAGCACCAGCATTTTTCACAGACTCTGGGAGAATATGACCGGTAAATCTTCCTGGACGTATGGGATCTATATGTTGAGCGAAGACCGGTATAGAGAATGACTCTGCAATCTTTCTTATATCAGTAAACTGCGGAGCTAAAGCTATGCATACCTCTAACTTTTCACTTATCGATTCAGCTGCTTCAGCTAACTTCATAGCGTTACTGTTCATTGCCTCAATGTAGGTCTTCATGTTCACTACTATCAAAGGTAAATTTATAAGGACGGTTTTTCTCTTCAACACTCTTCAATCGTAAGAGGCTAGAACCTCTATGAAAATCTTTTTGAATTTTTAGTTTAGGCCGCCTCTACAGCTTTTTAGCAAACACCCTAAACGGCGGATTCATGGATATATCTAGACGCTAACTTCTCAGCTTCAGCTCTCAACTCCTCTAGCCTCTCTCTTGGAATCTTGATTTTTCTTGAAACGACGGTTAAGTCTGCATCTAACATGTTCCCTAGAGTCTTGATGCCGACCAGTCTCAGAAGCATCTCCTCTTCGCGGCTTAATCCCTCAATTCTTTCTATACTCTTTGAGAGGGCAATCCTCCTTCTTCTTTTTTCAGTCTTTCTCTTCAATCTCTCAGCTAGAGAACGAAATATCCCTGCAAGAAACAATAGAATTATCCCTAACAACCAGAACTGCCAGAGATCGTAAGCCATATCCTTAACATTCCTTTCTTTCGAATTAAATGTTGAGTGAAGATACTATTTTTAGATTTATTCATAAGTTTTATTTATCCTATCATGTTTTCAGTAGATTAGGTGTACTAGATGAGTAAGAGAAGACGGAAGATCATACAGAGAATCCCGGATCATGATCATTGTGAAATTTGTGGTTTATCCATCAAATCTGGCGAGAGATTCTGCAGTGAGAAGTGCCGTTCAGAGTTTGAAAGAGCAAAGAAACGTAGAAGTATGATGGATATATTAATTCTTGCAGGAATGTCTGTAATTTTCGTTGTATTCGTGTTGTTACCTTTACTTGCCAGTTTAAGAACTACATAAAAATTACTTTTTTCAGCTTGAATTTAAAAAATAAAAAATGGGGATTTTGTTTTTACATCGGTACCAAGCCAAACGTCTGTAGGACAGGAGTTATACGGCCTAGTAGGAGGGACAGCCTTAACATTACGATGTTCCCTGCGTAGATGCCAACCATAGCCATAATGAAGTATCTTCCGATCTTCGAGGCAACTCCGAGAGCGCCAGTATGCTCCTTTGTGAATATGAAGTACGTCAATGTAAATACTACAGCTGCGATAAGTACTAGGTTACTGAAGGCTTCAAAGCCTGACGTTACTAATGGTCCTCCAATGGGCTGAATGGTTCCCTTAACGCTTGTTAGGATGTCTCCTACAAGGGTTCCTTTAAGGA
>CAZHYI010000212.1:0-2664 GCA_964536595.1 uncultured Candidatus Bathyarchaeia archaeon | reverse complement strand
ATGGAGGCGGCCCTAGCGGTGTCGCTGTCGGTGAGGGTGAAGGTATCAGTGTTGCTTTGGGTGACGGCGAGACAGTTAGCGTAGGTGTCGCGGTTAATGTGGGAGAGGAGGATGGAGACGTGGTGGGTGGGGGTGCTGAGTAATATAGAGCTGCTCCAGTAATGAGGGAGGCAATGATGATTATAACTATTACAATTAAATTCTTTTTATATCTCAACTAGACCAACCCTCAATTATACGCTGATTTGAAATTAAAATTTTCGTCTCAACATTGAGCGACAAAAAGATTCAAGAAAAAAATTATTAAATAATCCCTTTCTCATGATAGTTAAAAGGTTTTGAGTGTGTTATCAATGTCGTTTGGGTATAGTGGAAAGTTTCTGAGAGTGGATCTATCCAATGGTAAGGTCTATGTGGAGGAACGTGATGAAGCATTCTACAGGAGATATTTTGGCGGTAGATGCGTAATAGCCTACCACCTTCTCCGGGAACTTAAACCCGGAATAGATCCGTTGTCTCCCGAGAACCTCCTCATATTTGCGCCTGGAGTAATAACTGGTGCTCCAATCGCTGGTAGTGGCAGGAGCAGTGTTGGAGCTAAATCTCCATTGACGGATGCCTATGGTGAAGCTGAGGCAGGCGGCTTCTTCGGTGCTGAGTTGAAGCGAGCTGGCTTCGACGGCATAATAATCAAGGGAAGAGCGGAACATCCAGTTTACCTATGGGTTCATGATGGTGAAGCTGAGATTAGGGATGCTAGGCACCTTTGGGGCTTAGACACTGGCGACACTCAGGAGGCTATCCGTAAGGAGCTTGGAGATAGATTGATCCGGACTGCACTAATCGGCAAGGCTGGAGAGAACCTTGTCCGCTTCGCCTGTGTGATTCATGACTTGAGGGATGCTGCAGGGAGGGTAGGGATGGGTGCAGTGATGGGCTCAAAGAACTTGAAGGCTGTAGCTGTTAGGGGCCATGGGAAGGTTGAGGTTGCTGACCCCGAAAAATTAAGGGAGCTATCCAGTTGGTTTATAGAGAATCTGGAGAGTAAGGCCGGGAGGCTCCATAAATACGGGACAGGAGCATTAATGGTTGAAGGCGTCCTATCCGGCAACTTACCGACAAGAAACTTCAGAGATGGTGAGTTTCCAAATCCGGAAGCTATCTCTGCCCAAAGAATAGCTGAGACAGTTAGGGTTGGGATGGAGGGTTGCTTCGCCTGCCCTGTACGCTGTAAGAAAATAGTTAAGTTCGAGGAGCCTTGGAAGGTTAACCCTATTTATGGTGGACCTGAATATGAAACGCTAGCTGCATTAGGCTCAAACTGCGGCATAGATGATCTAAAAGCTATATGCAAAGCTCATGAGCTATGTCAGAGATACTCTCTAGACACAATAAGCACTGGTGCAGTAATAGCCTTTGCTATGGAGTGCTATGAGAATGGATTGTTAACGAAGGAGGATACTAGAGGTATAGATCTATCTTTTGGTAATGCTGAGGCAATGGTAAAGATGGTTGAGTTAATTGCCAACAGGGAGGGTATAGGTGATCTTTTGGCTGAAGGGGTTAAGAGGGCTGCGGAGAGAATAGGTAAGGGAGCTGAGAAGTACGCTGTTCATGTTAAGGGAGAGGAGGTTCCGATGCATGATCCTCGACTCAAACGTGGTTTAAGCCTCGGTTACTCAGTTTTCCCAACTGGAGCAGATCACCAAAGTAACCTTCACGATACAATAGTTAAGGATTTTCCAGCCTTAGGAATATTCGAGTCTGTTCCGCTTGAAGATCTTGGACCAAAAAAGGTTAGACTGTTCATGTATTATACTAACTGGAGCGTTACATCAAACTCTTTACTTATGTGCGACTTCATTCCATGGGATGTAAATCAATTGACAGAGATAGTTAGAGCAGTCACTGGTTGGGACACAAGCGTATTTGAGCTCTACAAGCTCGGTGAACGATCAATGAATATGGCCCGTGCCTTCAATGTTAGGGAGGGCTTCTCATCTAAGGATGATTGGCTTCCACCCAGATTCTTCACTCCACAAACATCTGGTCCACTCTCAAAGACAGCTGTAGACCCGAAGAGGCTGGAGAGGGCTAAACGCCTCTATTACGAAATGATGGGTTGGAATCCGGATACTGGTGTCCCGACAAGGGCTAAATTGGAGGAGCTGGATATTTCGTGGGTTGCGGATGAGTTAGGGCTGGACGAATAGATTGAGAGTTATTCGAGTGCGAGTTGCGGCTCATGGTAGAGTAAAGAAGTATCTAGAAGATAGGTTAGAGGGGACTATTGAGCTTAAAGAGGGTGCATCCATAAAGAATCTGTTTCACGCCCTTAGTAAACCCAGAGATGAGATCTGGCTGGCCAATGTTAATGGCTTAGTTGTGCATGAGGAATACAGGCTTAGGGAGGGGGACGAAGTCATAATTTTTGAGCCTGTTGGTGGAGGCTAAAGCGTTTTTAGCCTCTTTAGAGTGGAGAATATTGCGAAAGCGGCTGCTGAAGCCAGAACTATTGTTGCGCCAGACGCTATGTTGAGGATGTAGGATAGTAACAGCCCGCTCATTGTTAATATGGCACTGAGTATTGTTGAGAGGATCATCATAGAGTCGAGTTTATGGCTTACTTGGCCACTTATTGCTGCTGGAACGGTTAAGAGAGCA
>CAZHYI010000211.1:0-2665 GCA_964536595.1 uncultured Candidatus Bathyarchaeia archaeon | reverse complement strand
AGGATGAATTAATTGATGGTTATGACAGGTATAGGAGATTTGGAGAGAGAATATATCTCTAAACATGGAAGATCGAAGGAGCTTTATGAAAGGGCTTGTAAATGCTTCCCAAGTGGAGTGACCCATGACTCTAGATACGCAAAGCCATTCCCGATCTACATGGTTAAGGCTAAAGGAACCAAGAAGTGGGATGTTGACGGGAATGAATATATAGATTACGTTATGGGGCATGGAACCTTAATACTTGGATATGATAACGAGAAGGTGACAGCCGCCATACAGGAGCAGGTTCCAAAGGCTGTCCATATGGGATCATGTACAGAGCTTGAGATTGAGTGGGCTGAAACCATCAAGAAGCTTGTTCCATCCGCCCATGACGGCTTCGTAAGGGCTACATCATGTGGAACTGAAGCTGTTCAGATGGCTATAAGGCTCTCAAGAATATACACTGGCAGAGATAAAATAGTGATTTTTGGAGGTTGCTACCACGGTAAGGGAGATAACACTATATGTGGGTATCGTGGTCCACCATTCAAATTCTATAATGTGCGTGGCATACCTAGAGGAGTTCTGAATGATGTGATTGTGTTGCCACTGAATGATCTGGACGCTGTGGAAGAGGCGTTAGCGACGGGTGAGGTGGCATGCTTAATATTGAGAGGCAATGACCAGTACACTAAGGAGTACATTCAGGGAGTAAGGAGGCTCACAAAGCAGTATGGGGTAGTCTTCATTCTGGATGAAGTTATCTCTGGATTTAGATATGCCCTTGGCGGCGCTCAAGAATATTATAATGTTATGCCTGACCTATCCACTTTTGGTAAGATCGTTGGTGGCGGCGTTCCGATAGGGGCGATCTGTGGCAGTAAAGACATACTTCAGTATTATGAATTTAGAGATGATTACTGGAACAGGTTTGTCAGAATAGCTGTGGGGGGAACATGGAACGCACAGCCAATCTGCATAGTTGGTGGTATAGCTCTGATGAATACATTAAGTGAGGAACGTAATAAAATATATCCAAGGCTCTACACTATAGGGAAGAGGCTTACAGAAAGCTTTAATGATACAGCTGAAGATATGGGGTTATCCGCTCTCACACATGCCTTACCCTATGATAATCCAGTATGGTTCGGAATAAACCTCCTAAATAAACCTTTACCTCCAGAAAAAAGATACATTTGGGAGATAGGTCCAAGATCCTTTGAGGATTACGCTTTGAGAGCTCAATATGCAGCTGATACTCAAGCCTATTACGCCAACTACCTATCTCTTGTAAATAATGGGATTTTCTCATTTGGCGGCAGAAGCTTCATGCCTTGCGCCATATACACCGATGAAGAGCTAGAGAAGACTGAAGAGGCGTTTGAAGCGTCCCTAAAAATACTGAAAGAAAACGATTTAGTCGCAAAGATTTAACATTCCCTCTTTATTTTTCATATATGCACTCTATTGTTCAGAAAATAAAAATAGTGTTCATTTTTTAGTAGGTCTTTTTAGTATATAGGGATTAACCATTATGGAAGCTGTAAGGGCTAGGATAGCTGAAAGGATTATTGGTGTAGCGAATCCCCTGTAATATGAAGCTAACCATGCAGTTACGTATCCACCCATCACTCCACCCCAAGCCTTCGCCGTATAGGTGATTCCGTAATTTGCTGTTGAGTTTTCCCTTCCATAATAATCCGCTATTATGGAGGGAACAAAAGTGAAGATTGGTCCCCAAAGTGTGCCTATCAAGGTCAGTAGCAGAATGAAGCATAGTGGATTGAAGCCTAAGGATAAAAGTGCGAGGGATAGCAATCCTTGAGTGGCGCAGTAGAGGCTCATTGTTCTCTCTCTACCTATCCTATCTGAAACAACACCTCCTATAATACGTCCTAAACCATTCATTATGGGGTATGAGGTAGCTGTTATAATAATGTACATTTCAGGTATGTTGAATGCTTCACCTATAGCCGTCATTTGAGAAGCAACCATAAGTCCAGTGTTCGCTGTGAAGATGAATGCTAAATATATCAGCCACCACTGCCAAGTCATGACCATCTCTCTAGGAGTGAACTGCTTCTCATTATGCGTAAACTTTAGAGAAGCTGTCTGCTTAAGTTGGGAGGTATGTGGATACTTAATTATCTGGCTTGAAGAGAATAAGATAACCAGCATTATTATCCCCATGGATAAGAACGCCCATCTAAAACCTACCGAATGGATTATAAAGGAGATTATGGGGTTGAAGATAGCTGCTCCAAAACCGTAACTGAAGATAGCTAACCCGATCGCTAATCCTCTTTTTTCCGGGAACCATTTACTCGCTACTCCCACCGCAGCTGCATAAAATATTCCTACTCCTATACTTCCCAACCCATAAACCACGTAAAGCTCCCAGATAGAATCAACATAAGAGGCGGCTATCCACCCGAACCCGCAAAGTAAAGCCGCAACTGTAGTTAAAAGTTTAGGGCCTTTCCTATCCATGAAGAATCCTGATATAGGTTGAGACCAAGTCATGATCCAAACGCATAGCGTGAATGTCAGTTGAATGGCTGGCATTTGCCACCCGAATTCATCCCTTATTGGGAGAGCAAATAAAGTCCATGAGTACTGGTACAGTCCTATCATCAAATTTGCAAGCATCACCATGGATAGATATACCCATCTACTGTAT
>CAZHYI010000210.1:0-2716 GCA_964536595.1 uncultured Candidatus Bathyarchaeia archaeon | reverse complement strand
GGTGTTCACCCTTCCTCATGCATAGTCGCTCGGTCTGGTAAGATAGAGTTGTTTGAGGATGAGCCTATAAAGGGCATGTTAAGGTGTGGATTAATACCGATACTCTTCGGTGATGTAGTATTCGATTTAGAGAGGAGATTCACGATAATTTCTGGGGATCAAATAGTGTCCACATTAGCTGTAAAGCTGAATTCGCCTCAAATCATTATTGGGACAGATGTGGATGGATTGTACACTAGGGATCCAAAATTATATCCAGACGCTAAATTAATAAGGTTCATTAGGCTGAGTGAATTGGAAGAGATTAGGGAAAGTATAGGCGAATCCACAGTTACGGATGTCACTATGGGTATGTATGGGAAGGTGAATGAGCTTTTGCCAGCTATAGAGAGAGGCGTAACCGTTAAGGTCATTAATGCAACGGTTCCAGACCGCCTCTTTAAGGCCTTAAAGAACATGGAGGTTTTAGGAACAGTTATAGTTAGAGGTTAAATCGTATGACTGAAAGAAGAAAATTCGATCATCTCCAGATCTGCCTGAATGAAGAGACGCAGGCGACAAAGATAACGACTGGGTTTGAAGATATACACTTAATCCATAGAGCGGTGCCAGAGATAGGTAGAGAAGAGATAGATCTATCCGTCAAACTATTCAACCATAGATTCTCAGCGCCCATAATAATCGAAGGAATGACTGGCGGCGAATCGAAACATTCCAAAAAGATAAATGCAGTCTTAGCTTCAGCCGCTGAAGAGTTAGGCATCGGGATGGGTGTAGGTAGCCAGAGAGCCGCCCTAGAGAACCCTAAACTTATAGAGACTTACAGCATTGTTAGGGAGAAGGCCCCCTCAGCCTTCATAATAGCCAATATTGGAGCCACACACCTCCTAAATAAAGATGGGGTGAAGGATGCTGAGAGAGCTATCGAGATGATAGGTGCTGATGCATTAGCTATACATCTGAATCCTCTTCAGGAGGCTATACAGCTGGAGGGAGAAACCAACTTCTCCGGAATACTAAACAAGATCAGAGAACTATCTGAAAGAGTTGTTGTTCCAATAATAGCTAAGGAGACTGGGGCGGGTATATCTTCTGAAGATGCTGTGAGGCTGGTTGAGGCTGGTGTTTCAGTCATCGATGTGGCTGGGGCTGGAGGTACAAGTTGGGCGGCTGTTGAGTATCATCGAGCGAGGAAGGTGGGTGATGATTTGAGGTGTAGGATGGGTGAAGCATTCTGGAATTGGGGGATTCCGTCAGCCATATCTCTGGTAGAGATTGCGGAGAGCGTGGAAGCATCAATAATAGCCTCTGGAGGAATTAGATCTGGAATAGACGCAGCGAAGGCGCTTGCCCTTAAAGCTGACCTTGTAGGGATGGCATTTCCACTCTTGAAGGCTGCCGCTGAAGGCAACCTCATAAAGTTCCTATCCTTCTTCATTGAAGAGTTAAGAAATGCCATGTTTCTAGTTGGGGCTAGAAAGGTGCATGAGTTAAGATCGGTACCTGTTGTGATCACTGGAAAGACTAGGGAGTGGCTGATGGAGAGAGGATTCGACACAAAAAAATATTCGAGGCGTGGAAAATGAGCGACATTAACTCCAAAATGTTAGAGATCGGGGAAGAAGTTGATCGTTTCATAGCTCACTTAGTAGACTCAAATCGTGATCCAAGAATGCTCTATAGAGCAGCTGTTCATCTCATTAATGCTGGAGGAAAGAGACTTAGACCCTTCATGGTGGTTAAGACCTGCAGGTTAGTGGGCGGCTCAATGAAGGAAGCTATCCCCGCAGCCGCAGCTGTAGAGATACTGCACACATTCACCCTGATTCACGACGACATAATGGATAGAGACACACTAAGGAGAGGCGTAGAAACTGTACATGTGAAGTGGGGTGTCCCGATAGCTATACTATCTGGCGATCTTCTTTTCGCTAAGGTTTTTGAGATAATCAGCGACTCCTACGCGGCAGAACCTAAGAAAGCTATTGAAATATTGAAGCTACTCTGCGAAGTAACTGTTCAGATATGTGAAGGGCAAACTCTAGACATGAGTTTCGAGAGTAGAAGAAACATCAGTGAGGAAGAGTATCTAGAAATGATCTCAAAGAAAACTGCTAAGCTACTGGAAGTTTCAGCGAGGATCGGCGGAATAGTTGGTGGTGGAGACCCCCAGCAATTAGAGGCGTTAACTGATTTCGGTTATAACGCTGGTATGGCCTTCCAGATAATCGATGATATTCTTGGGCTTATGGCTGTGGAGGAGGAGCTTGGTAAGCCTGTAGGCAGTGACTTAAGGGAAGGGAAGATGACGCTCATAATTATTCATGCCCTAAATAATGCTTCTCATTCAGAAAGAAAGGTGCTGCTCGGCGTTCTTGGAAAGGAGTCGGCGTCGAAGAGTGAGATAAATAGGGCTGTCGAAGTGATAAATGCTTTAGGTTCCATTGAGTACGCTAGGAAGATAGCTGAGAGATACGCTTCAGAATCGAAGGATGTGCTCAGTTCATTTAAGGATTGTGATGATAAAAGAGATCTGATTGAGCTTGTAGATTTGATTCTCTCCAGAAGACGGTGAATGATCTGTGAAGATAAGGGATAATAGTAAACTGCGGAGTGAAATATTAAAGCATGTATTAATAAACGCTATCAGCCATAAGGGTAAAGCCTTAGCCAAACCTGTTCTCGGTAAAGTGTTGTCTGAAAAGCCCGAATATAA
>CAZHYI010000209.1:0-2718 GCA_964536595.1 uncultured Candidatus Bathyarchaeia archaeon | reverse complement strand
TTGTTAGCGTATGGTCTCCAACCTTGAGGTGATCGAACCCCCAACCCTCAAGCTTAACTCCATACTCAAGCAGTTTCAGAACTTTATGCCTAGTAGTGAGCATATGAACCCCAAACTCTTTAAGCTCCACCAAAACCGTTCAGCCTCAACCCTAAATTTATTTTAATAGATTAGATAAGCCTTATGGGGCGCCATAACTTCCATATTTTATTCTGTAACCTTAAGCAATAAGATAGACTCAAGGGTTAAAACTTCAAAAAATGGTGAGATGTTCTATCAGTCTTTTTTGATGCCTAACTTCTCGAAGTCTGGATGATAGAACGTCTGAAACTTCAATCCTGTCTTAACCTCAACCGTTGTGCTCTCTGCAGGCGCAGACACATTTAAGAATATGAATGGCTCATCTCCCACAACCCTGTATGAGTGTGTAGTGTTTGGAGGCACAAAGACTACCCAGTCTTTCTCCACAATCCGCTCCTCATCTCCAACCCTAACTAGAGCTTTACCACTAAGCACATAATACATCTGTTCCTGCTCACTCTCTGAGTTATGGTAATGGGGATCCGTTGAGCCTCCAGGAGCAAACTCGAATAGTTGAACAACAAACTTCTTTGCATTCACATTCTCCTTAATTATATCCTTCCATCTTCCTTTATGATGGACTCCTGCCTCAATATACCCTTTAACCTTCCACTCAACCTCATCTGCAGGGAATATATACTTCATTTCCTTCCACCTCCCATAGTATAGAGTAAGGATGAATAAAAGAATTTTGAGAATAATCTAAATATTCAACTATAATAATTAAGTTAATGGTTTATCTTTGTGACGGAGGGATGTATGTGAAAGTAAAGATTGGTATTATTGGGACGGGTAGGGCGGGAATAACCCATTTAGAAGCTGTTGCGAAATATACGGAAAATACTGAGTTGGTGGCTATAACTGGTGGGCCAATAGAGTTTTATGAGAGGGCGAAGAGTCTAGCTGAGAAGTACCACATTGATTGTGAAAGGAGCTTCGAAGACCTTATTGGGAGGAAGGATATAGATGCCGTCTTGATAGATACGCCTAACCATACTCATTGTGACTTAACTCTTCAAGCAGCTGAGGCTGGGAAACACGTCTTTGTGGAGATACCTATGGCTACTACCCTGGAGGAGTGCGATAAAATGATTAATACATGTAGAAAAGCCGGTGTAAAACTCATGGTTGGGCACCACCAGAGATTCCGTAAAGGCAATCTGTTAGCTAAGAAGCTGATTGATGAGGGTAAGATAGGTAAAGTCTTCATGATGAGGGAGACTATGGTGTCGGACAGTATGGGAATAATGCCTGACTGGCTGAAGTATCCCCCAGACCCAACAAATTTAGGCATTCTAGTCGGGCCTGGCACTCATTGTATAGACAGAGTCAACTGGTTCATAGATGGATGGGGTAAAGTGGATAGGGTCTGTGCTAGTTGTGGCACTTTCAGAGAGAAGGTTCCAATAGAGGCTAGCTCAATGGTCCTCGTGAAATATAAGCATGGAGTCACAGTTTCCTTCTGGATCTCATTTGAAGGAACTCCTCCAAACTTCCCGCATTCAGGATACACATGTCAAGTGATGGGTACAGAGGGCCTTTTAGATGTTGATCCGTTCAATAAGCTTATGCTTGGTATAGGGAATGAATGGAAAACGGTCTATGTCCAACCTCCTATAGATACGAATATAGATAGTGAAGGCTTCTTACATAAGAATAGGATACAAGCCTACGCCGATTGTGTTCAAGACTTCGTGAATAGTATAGTCGAGGATAGAGAGCCATCTATAGGCGCAACTGGGGAGCAGGATAAATACAACATTGCGATTGCCCTTGCAGCCTATAAATCCTCAAGATCGGGGGAAGCTGTGAAAGTGCCTATTCATTGATATAGCGGTTGAGTCTCTAACGCTTTCGGCTCTACGCTTCACCAACTCATTAAGTTTTAATCCCCAGTATTTTAGCTATATTTTCACCGAGGATCATTCTTTTCTGCTTCTCAGTTATATCTGCACAGGTGACACGTACTATTTGTGGTCCGGGATAGCATATGGGTAGATCTGTGCCAAACACAAGTCTGTCAGCCCCAAATCTGTCAACAGCCTCCGCTATTAAGCCATGACGCATTGAGGACGTAGCTGTATCCAACACGATATTCCCGAACTCCTCAGCCGCTTCTAGAGCATCCCATTCCCCTAAATGGCCGCCCATATGCCCCATTATAACGATTGCTTCAGGCACAGCGCCCGCTAATCTTCCAACTCTCAATGGGTCACAGTAAGGATGGTCTTTGGATGAGTGAACAAGGATGGGAACTCCTAAGTCAGCGGCTTCTTTCACAATCTTTTTAGCGCTGTAACAATCAGCTGGATAAACGTGATTGTAGGGATGAAGCTTAACTCCTCTCCAACCCCAATCCTGAATGCATCTTCTAACCTCCGAGATCGCCCCTTTACTTCTTGGGTTAACCACACAGAAAGGGATGAAGCGGTCAGGAAACCGCTCTATTTCACGCTTCAACTCCAAGTTTCCCTCATGAACCATGCCTTGACAAGCTTTTAGAGATGAGACGCAGGCTTTATCTATGCGGAACCTATCCATAACTCGCACTATTCCCTGCGCATCCCTGATCAGTATGATGTACCTATTATGAATGGCTCCTATATGACAATGCGCATCTATAATCATACCGTTCTC
>CAZHYI010000208.1:0-2747 GCA_964536595.1 uncultured Candidatus Bathyarchaeia archaeon | reverse complement strand
ACAAATTTGAAGAATAGAGATTTTCTGAAGAGGATGATCTATGGAGATAAAGTGCTCACTATAGTTGCGAAAGTTAAGGATCGCATAGTGGGTACGATAACTGCAAGTTGGATGATGACGTGGCCTCCAGATATCAGTCTCCTAACACTCATAGACAGGGAGAGTGCGGTTAAAGGGGTTGGTTTACTTCTCATTGATAAATTGATAGAGGCGATAAAAGAAAGGTTTCCACAAGTGCCCTTCATCACAGCGAAATTAATTAAGGATAGTACTGAGGCGGTCTCTCTGTATTCGGCAAAGGGCTTTACAGTTGAAGGGTTCCTTAAAGAGGGGCTTATGGGGAAAGACGTAATTTTCATGAAGAAGGACCTCACAGGAAAAATGTAAAAATCATCATGATAAGGCTACATGTAATCAGTAGCGTTTTCAAGTCTTCTGTAAGTTTGAAATTATTATTCGTATGGTAATTGTGAAAGCGGTGAAGTTTTGAATGAAGATTGGTGTGTGGTTACCTAACTTTGGATCTTGGGCTCCAATAAAGAAGTCTACGGTGGAGTTTAATAAACTGAGAGAGCTTGCTGAAGCTGCAGATAGATTAGGCTTCAGCTCGATCTGGGTGTCCGATCATCTCATGAATCCTGCAGGAGCTAAACCCAGTGGGGGACCTGTTGAAAATAGACCTATCTTAGAGGCTTGGACTACGCTTTCAGCTTTGTCAACAGTCACTCGGAAGGTGAAGCTTGGTAACCTCGTCCTTTGTAATCAATTCCGTATTCCTTCATTATTGGCAAAGATGGGGGCAACTTTAGATGTCATATCAAATGGAAGGTTCATTCTGAACATAGGTGTTGGATGGTTTAGAAAGGAAGCCGTAGCGTATGGAATTCCCTGGAGAGAGTATATGGATAGATATAAAGCGTTAAGAGAGGCGGTGAAGGTTATAAAGGAGTTATGGACCAAAGATGTCGCTAACTTTGAGGGTGAATATTACACTTTGAAGAATGCTGTCCTCGAACCTAAACCCCTCAGTAAGCCGCATCCGCCTATTTGGATGGGAGGAAAATCAGATAATATTCTTAGACTCGTAGCTGAGGAGGGGGACGGATGGGATATAGACGTTCATCAAAATGTTTTATCCACTATTAAAGAGAGAGTAGAGTCGTTGAAGTTTTACTGTAGAACTATCGGGAGAAGAGCTGAAGAGATAGAGATATCAACTCATGCAATGGCGCTTGTGACTGAGAGTGAAGATGAGGCGCTAGAACTAGCTAAACCTCATGCTGAATCGGCAAATTTAACATTAAAAGAGTTCTCCGACATCCATTTTGTAGGAGCCCCGAAGAAGATAATTAAAAAGATAAAGAGGTATAGGGAAGTGGGAGTAACCAACCTATGTCTACTCTTTGGGAATGATGTTGAAGGATTGATGCTATTTGCTGATGAAGTTCTCCCAGCAATCATGAAGTAGCGAACTAAACTTAATTCACTTCAAATCTTTTATTCTTAATCGGATTCGTTTTCTAGGACAGGAAAGTCATAATGTAAGGTAGTAGCTGAGGAATTCTTACAGCTCCTTCAATTGTAAGTATCTTCAAATAAACCGAAATGATCATGATAAGTATGGAGAATACGATTAGGATTTTATCCCACTGCCCCAACTCCAAGTAATACAGGTTTGTTCTTTTATTTTGGCTGCCCCAAGCCCTTGACTCCATAGCCTCAGCTAATTCAAGACTTCTCCTTAAGGCATTAACAATCAGCGGTATCAAGATGGGTATGTAATTCTTCACTTTCTTTATGAAATTGCCCTTCTCCAGCTCCATACCTCTAGATCTCTGAGCATCCATAATTATCTTAGCCTCCTCAGCCAATACTGGAACGAACCTCACAGCGGTGGTGAAGGCAAAACAGAATGAGTATGGAACGCCGCTTTGTTCCAAAGCTAAGCCTAAATGGTCTGGGGATGTTGTTAAAAAGAATAGAGAGAATGAGGTAACGAGAACTATGAAACGGAAAGCGAGTGAAATGGCGTATTCATAATCTTGTATGGTGAGAACGCGGCCTAAATATATATATTGGGATATTAGGGTTGAGGCGAGAATGAAGATTGCTAGGAATGTCGCTCCTTTCACCGATCTTAACCATTCTTTTAGGATACGAGCCTTGATTATTAGGACAAGTTGAATCAGTAGAACTATTATTAGGGGCAATAAGTCGGTGAATAGGACTGTTATGATGAACATTACACTTACGTATAGAAATTTGGCTCTGGGATCCAGAGTGTGTATAGGTGAGTGTGTCCTCTTGAATTTAAAACCTTCTAAGATACTCATTTAAATCGCTCCTCAAAAAGATATTCTCAAGAATTTTCTTTGCATCCCAAAAATTAATCACGGAAGTCTCGAACTTCAAATCTTTAAGTTGGGAAAAAACTAGACTTATCTGGGGTGGAACGATAGAGGCTTTATCTAGAAGAACAAAATCTGAAAGTATTTCACACGCTGATCCATCACCTATTATCTCTCCATCAACCATCAATATAACTCTGGGTTTACATTCAGCCACAAACTCAACATCATGAGTAACAATAATAACTGTTTTACCTTGAGAAGTTAAGCGAAGAATAAACTCTTTAAGGATGCTCTTTTGTCTATAATCCTGACCTATCGTGGGCTCATCTAGAATCAATGTCTTTGGATCCCAAGCTAAAACCGAGGCTAAAGCTACACGTTTTCTTTCACCTCCAC
>CAZHYI010000207.1:0-2759 GCA_964536595.1 uncultured Candidatus Bathyarchaeia archaeon | reverse complement strand
ATCCTAAGACTCATCATAGGGAGATAGATACGCCTGAAGTTGTGAGTAGGGAAACAGTGACTTTCAAATCTGAGGTTGTTAGGCAACTGCTCAGAGAGATATTTGTTGGTGAAATCAAGCCTAAATAGAGCTTTTCAAGAATATTTAATGAAGCGGCTTCTAAGGAGCATGCCAATGAAAATCGAGACTAAACTTAGAGGAAGAAAGAGCAGTATGAAGTATGTTATGAATCTGGGCCTAACCATAGAGTAGGTTGAGAATTGTAGGGTTTTAAGCAATATTGATGTGGAAGAATCGTTCGCTAGAAGCATGAAGGGAAAAAGAATTATGAATGTGCTGATCGTCAATGCAAAGAATATTGAGAGTAAGATTAAAAGGAAGACTTTAACTGAAAGAAATCCTTCCTGAATAAGGAAGCCTGATAGAATGAAGGCGCCGAAAAATGTGGGTAAAAAGTCTATGGGAGTGAGCACTATGTTCAGGTTGTACTTGACGAATATGTAGGCGAGAGGGATGCTCACCACCAAACATAGAGCCAAAAACTTTATGGAGTTAACTATTTTTTCACGCATCGGCATCAATAAAAATAAAAGAAGCTTTCAAGATTTATTAGTGTTGTGACCCGGTTGAGACAGAACTTACTGAGGAAAATGCCGATCATACTTTTAGGGTTATTGGCACTCATCTTCGGATACAACTTAATACTCTTCTCTCAAAACTACTCTAATGAAGTATTCTCCATAAACCAATTTAATGTAGAGATATTAGAAGTCTCAAAACAGAGCGAGAACGAGTTGTTCGTAAAATTAAACCTCTCAAACCCCTCTCTGAAAGATATAAAGATAATCACGATCCTATGCAACCTCTATTATGAAGATGAATTGACAGCTCAACGATACATAGATTTCTCCTTCGAACCCTTAATCTTGAAGGCGCAGTCAGCAACCACCTACGAAACCACTGTAACTGTGAATAAGATAACGCTTCATAAAGGTATACAGGTCCATCTAGAGGCAAGGGCGACTATGGAGACAACCTTCTTTGGGTTAAGGACTAAGAGTGCTGAAGTGGACTACTTAGTAACCTACTAAGAAATAGTGATTTAAAGAATTTATTAATGGGTTTTCCATTTGATTTCAGAGACGAATAGGGCGAATAGTATCGTTGTGAAGACGCCTAAGGCAGCTGTTATTAGGAAGGGTGCAGCTATACCCTTAATTACGAATCCGAATATAGATATGCTCTTTGTCGCTAATGCTTCACATAAGTAGCCTCCTGTTAATGCTCCCGCAACCACTCCTGAATTGAAGAATGTCTGTTGCAAACCGAATATTGTGCCCCTAATCTTTGATGGGACTAAATCCGCCTGTAAAGCACGCATTAGAGGCATTGAGACTCCAAAGGCTAGACTGAATAGGGAAAAGAGAATGATTAGTGAAGCTACATCCTTCACAAAGGGAGCCAGGAAAAGTATGGGGCGAGAGATGAGGTAACTGAGAAATATAGACTTCTTCCTCTCCCTTATTTTATCGCTTAGGTGCCCAGCAAAAATCGAAGAGAGAATACTCACTATACCTCCGACACTGTAAAGTAACCCAAGCGTTGAAGGATCTTTTGAAACCTCATTTATAATGAATATCACAAACGCCGTCTGCACTATGCCCATCCCGAAACCGTTAACCACCCCATTAACATAAATAGTGTTTAAACTCCTCCTAACCTTCCCCGACAGTTCGCTTATGGCCTCCCTTACTCTACTCCATGAACCCCTCACCCTCGAACCATAAGCCTCCCTCACATCATGGAGACAAAAAGAGGCTATTAAGCTAGAGAAGCTCGCTGCAACTAGAAGGATGAAGGGTATCCTTAAAGCTGTGAATAAATCGGGAGTGCTCGTGGAGGCAATATACGCTTTATATGCCGCCACTCCCAAGTAGGGACCGAAAATACTTGCAAAGTTCATCAATGAAACATAAATAGACATTATTCTACCCCTCTCCGCTCTTTTGACTAAATCTGAAAGCATAGCTTCAGCTACAGGCCAAACCATTGCTGAAGCTACTCCCTGAGAGGCACGAATGAGTATGAGGAATGTTATGTTTGGGCAGAATATATACGCGATGGCTGTTAGAAAGTAAATTAATGAACCCAGCAAGATCATCTTTCTTCTGCCGAGTATGTCGCTTAGGTAACCGGAAAAGGCAGCCATCACTGCACGAGTCAACATGAAGGAAGCCATTAAAACCCCGAACTCAATGGCTGCAGCTTCTGCCCTAACATATACTTCTAGTTCAGGTACTTCTTGGATGACTCCTTTCAAGGCGAGAATGTAAAAGGGGAAGATTGGAGTTGTGAATGAGAAGCCTAAATTAATGATGAAGGATATTGCGAAGAGGATGATTGTATCTCTTCCTAGGAAGCTTGGAACTCTTAAGGCTTTCAATTGTACTTCTCCTAACTTTCCATGAGTTTGAGAGTTGAAGGATAAAGTAACTACTCATTTAAGGATATATCTTTCTTTCTGGAAGCCGGTTCTTCAACACAACCCTTATCTAATTCTGCGAGACATACTTCACTTCAACAGGAGGCATTAAATTGAGTAAGTGGACAAATTTTACAGATAGACTTATTCATCTGCTTAGAATTAAAACCTCTCCAGTAGCGGTTAAAATATTCCGCAGGGGAGAGGACATACCAACCAATATTAGGCACCCAACCGAACCCCTAACCTTCTGTCAATTCACCTACATCTCTAGAGT
>CAZHYI010000206.1:0-2766 GCA_964536595.1 uncultured Candidatus Bathyarchaeia archaeon | reverse complement strand
GAACGGATGTTTCAACTAAACCCGCTTTTTCCCTGATTGTTTCAATTGCTACCTCTCCTCCAGAGACGGTTTCCAGTCTCTTTTCTAGATGCCCATTTAGGAAATCCCGAGCAATGGTATCTACGTCTTCCGGGTCATAATTAGCTTCCGAAAAAATGTCCTTAAGAACGGGGCCCTCTTCCGCTTCTAGCATTTTCTTTATTACTCTTTTCAACTTCCTTTTCTCATCTATTGTGAGAATTTCAACGATTTTTGTTTCTTCAGGAAGCGCTTGAATATCCT
This sequence comes from uncultured Candidatus Bathyarchaeia archaeon, assembly GCA_964536595.1. Lineage (GTDB taxonomy): Archaea > Thermoproteota > Bathyarchaeia > Bathyarchaeales > B24-2 > CAZHYI01. Next base: position 2,484 of record CAZHYI010000206.1, on the reverse strand, counting down.
CACCATCAATGATTGCTCTAGCCCAATCTAAGTAGTTTCCTTGCAGCCCTCTACCACTGGCACAACCCCACTGCTTCGCGAGCTGATCACAGGTTTCAAGCCAAATCTTAGCAGTGTACCCATCTAACTTGAATTGCGGAGCGAGAATAATCATCTGCTCGGGATTCTCAAGCATTAGAAGTTTCAGCTTTGATTCTAAGGTGCAGACATCACACACGTGAATCTTGTTCGCTCCAGTGATTACAGTACCGCCAGCCAAGAAATTGTGAAAACTTTCCGCCCCCTTTCCAAATCTGCCGGCGACAGCGGTTTCCGTCTCCTCCCTCCCGCAGAACGCACACACAGGGGTACCCTTCTTTTTTCCCTTTTGGTAGGCTTCCGCAGCTTCTTCCACAATTTCCGTTAGGTTCCTTCCAAAGTATGGGTGGACAACTTCCTCAAGTATCTTATCGATACTTCCCACGATCATATTAGTTATAGAATAAACTTTCCTCGCGTACGGTGCCAGTTTTTCCGTTAGATCCACAAAAAGGTCTTTCAACTTTTTTGCAGCTTTTTTTAAATTATCCTTTAAGTCACATGATTCAACAAGGCGATAAGCAAATTCTATCCGTTCTAATTCCTCCTTTTGTATAGCCATACTCATCATTTCTTCCAAGATCCCCGAGAACCTGTCATCTTCTACGGAGAATGCCTCAACAAACGCGCTCCGAACAATATCCATAACCTGCTTCTTCTGCCCCGCGCCCTCAATAGCATGTTTTACTATGTCCGCCATGAGAATACACAAACGTGTAATACGCTCCAACTGTATCGCATAAACTACCCGTTCATCATCACTAAGCTCTTGAAACTCCCCTCTCTTTTTGAGTTCCCTTTCCGTTTTTTCTTTAATTTTCAACCTAGAGAAGTCTTCAGGCATAAAACTCTGATAAATATAAGACCAGAACGAGTGTATGGAATCTTTGCTTGCGTACAGATATTCCGGCGCATTAAAGTGTGCCGCCCGTAAGTTACCATAAGCCTTTCGTCCAAGCTTTCGACCTACTTTTTCCACCATTTTCCTGATTGACCCTGAGAGGGTACCTTTCACTTGGTCCAGGGTTGGAAGATTGTGTTCTCCCTCTTCAGAATAAATGTAAACCGTTCCAGAAGGAAAATACATTATATGGTAAAAACCGTTCTCCTTGAAAGCCGTGTGCAAAGCGTCGTGGAGCAGTTGGGTTATCACCCCCCGTATGACACCGACCTCATGATAGGTTACATTCAATCCCAAAATTTTCAGGTTTCTCTTGAATTCTTGGCCTCCCCTCCCTCTCTTAAAATCTTCTATCGTCTTCATACTTTCCAACTCATCAGCTAAAGCCACCGCCGCAAGCACTTTCCTATCCACACTTACCGTCATAAGCGTCTCTATTTGGTCAGGGCTCTCCGGAACCTCCAGAGCCATAACAAGATCGTAAACCTTATTTTCAAAATCCTTTGGAAGCCTTGAATTCTTATCCACAAGGAAAAAATGAATATCTTGTCTAACCTGCTCGGGCGTATGATGGTGATAATCCTCTGGCTGCGTGGAACCACCTTCCGCGGCTCGCTGAAACTCTTCCCGCGCTTTACCTACATCATGGAGAAACCCCGATGTCAAGGCCAGAAGCATATCTTCTTCACTTAAACCAACAATCCCACCGATTCTGTACGCCGTCCAAGCTGTAGCCACGGAATGAGCCAAAAGGCTCTTCTGACCGTAACCCCAAACATGTCCCTCAAAATCCATGAATTTTTTCCACTTCGCAATCAGACGATACCACTTCTGCTCATTTGCTTTAAAAATAAGATGCTTAAGCAACTCACTGGCACTGATCATTTTTTTCTCCCACTCAACATAATATTTTCCGTTCATTTATATAAACATTAATGATGAAAATCAACAATTTTTTGCAAAAAAATTGCAATTCAAAAGCTAAAATTGACAAAAGCAAGTTCAAACCCGCCTGCATATCCTCCACGCCTCACAATCAGTACACTTTCTCGGATTTCTCGCGGGCGGCGGAATAACCTCCGTCTCCACCATTTCACGCATCTCTCTCAACGCCCTCAGAACCGCGAGCTTCGCAGCAACACCAAACTCAAGCTCTCTCTCCACTTTCTCATCCTCATACCTTATTAACACCCTCCTTATCGGCACATCAAGACAAACCTCCACAAGCAATGCATAAGCAGCCATCTGTAAATAATAACCCAAATGAATCTCCTTTGAAGAACCAGTTTTAACGTCAACAAGAATTATCTCCTTTCCATCGTATTCAAAGTAGTCTATCACCGCCGCGAGCCCCAAGGTTTCCGAACGAAGATATACATTGTAGTACCTCGAGATCTCACCATTCCTTTCAACTCTTTTCGCCCTACAGGTTTCTTGATGGATTCTGTCTCCTCTCACCATCTTCACCGAGGGTTTGAACCCTTTCCTGAGCACGTACCTGAAGT
>CAZHYI010000205.1:0-2830 GCA_964536595.1 uncultured Candidatus Bathyarchaeia archaeon | reverse complement strand
AGGAAACCACAGCTGAAGGATTAGTTGAGTTGATGGATAATTTCGGTGTGGATAGAGCCGCCATATGCTCTTTGAGGAGCATATTTTACGATCATGAAGAAGGAAACAGAGAGGTTGTGGAGGCTACAGAGAAATTTCCGGACAGGTTTGTGGGTGTAGCAACAGTGTATCCCTACCAGGAGGGGGCTTTGGAGGAGCTTGATAGGTGCGTCTCAAAATTTAATATGAGGGGGATCGAGCTTCAGCCGAACTATCATGGATACAAACTAAGAAGTCCGGTTGTGAAGGAAATCCTAGATTTAGCTGTTAAAGCTGAGGTCCCAGTGATTATACCTTTAAGGCTCAGCATGAACTGGAACTTACCCTCAGTCGATATCCTTGAAGTTTCCAGACTTGTGGAGTCCTATAGTGATGTAAAGTTCATTGTTGGCTGCTTTAATTATGGGGAGATCGAGGAGCTTCTGGGCTTAATGAGGAGATGTGACAATCTGCTTGCTGAGACTTCAGGGCTACACTTGATGCATGGTGTCGAGAAGGTTGTAAGTGAAGTCGGCGCCGACCGAGTTCTATTCGGATCCGGAATGCCTATTCAGTCTGTTGGTCCAGCGTTAGCTAAGATTAGGGAGGCGGATATTGATGAGGAGGATAAGAGGCTCATTCTCGGAGAGAACGCTGTTAGGGTTCTAGGCCTCAATAAGTAACCTATAAGATGGAATCTGTTAAATCAGAGCAGAAACTTAAAGTATAAATGGTGAATTAAATGGGTAGGAAAGTCGTTAGGGTAGGTATGATTGGTTGCGGCTTTCAGGGACGAACACACTCAGAGGTTATCACTAATTACGTGCCTAACGCAGAGCTGGTTGCTGTTGCCGGGGGATCCCGTGCACCCAGCCTAGCTAGAGAGTACGGTGTCATAGCTGAGAAAAGCGTGGACTTGCTCCTGAGTAGGGATGATATAGACGCGGTTTTTATAAATACGCCTCACAGCTCCCATGCTGAATATACGATTCTGGCTGCTGAGAGCGGTAAGCATGTTTATGTTGAGAAGCCCATGGCGACAACGGTGGAGGACTGTGACAGGATGATTAGTGCGTGTAGGAGGGCGGGTGTTAAACTTATGGTTGGGTACACACAGAGGTACCGTTCAGGCAACGCTATAGCTAAAAGGCTGATTGATGAAGGGGAGATAGGGAGGATACTTATGATTCAGAAGGTGCATTTACTTGCTGACGGAATAAAGCTTACGCCTAAATGGCAAAGCCTCCCAGAGAATGTCGGCACACTGATCGGTCACGGCATACACAGCATAGATATGATTCTATGGTGGATTAATGGTTGGGGTAAATTGAAGTCTATCTTTGCGAAGTCAGGGGCCTTCAGAATCAAGAGCGACGTTGAGTTAAGCTCAATGATCCTCATGACCTTCAAGAATGATGTAGCTGCAACTTTATGGTGCTCCTATGAGTGCCCGCCTCCAGGCTTCCCAGCATCAAACTTCAGGGCGTACATTATGGGTGATAAGGGCCTACTAGACGTGGATGGGTACGGTAAGCTTCAGTTAGGAATCAACGATGAATGGGAAACAGTGTATGTTCAGCCTAAAATAGATTGGAGTTCACCTGACGGGATGCTATCTAAGGTGAGGTTAGAGTCATTCACTAAGTGCGACCAGGAATTCATAAATAGCATAGTGGAGGATAGGGAGCCCGCGGCGCCCGGTGAGCAGGGTAGGGAAGGAGTCAAAATCGCTTTATTGGCGTATGAATCATCAAGGCTAGGTAAGACATTAACGCTCTGATGTCTCCGCTATTAGGCACTTACATAAAGTTTAAATTCGCCACGTTGTTAATTGAGAGTTGGTGACTCTTTTGGGTAGGAAGGTTGATTGGTTAAGAGGCGTTGTGGTTCCAGTATGCACTCCATTCGATAGTGATGAGAATGTAGATGAGGAAGCCTTGAGGAGACTCGTGGACTTTCTCATCGAGAAGAGAGTGAATTGCCTCTTCCCGCTGGGTGGAACAAGCGAGTTTTACAGACTCTCCCTAGAGGAGAGAAAAAAGGTTATAGATGTAGTGATTGACCAGGCTAATGGGCGAATACCTGTTCTGCCTGGGGCACATACTTTATCCACGAAGCTCTCTATCGAGTTAGCTGAGTACGCTAAGGATGCCGGTGCAGACGCAGTGATCGTTCTTCAACCCTACTTCGACCCGATATCTGAAGATCAGCTTTTCAAGCATTACAAGGATATATGTGAATCTGTAGATATTCCAGTGATGTTGTATGCTGAGCAGGGAGTGGTTAATGAGCTTCCCCTTGAGCTCATCTCGAGACTTGCGGATTTAGATAGTGTCATAGGCATAAAGTTGAGTACATGCGACATGTGTAGGTTTGAGAGGGGAGTTGAGCTTTTCGGTGACAAAATAGCTGTTCTAGTCGGTATTGAGGAGATGTTTGTGCCCGGTCTTGTGGTTGGAGGGGTTGGCGGAGTAATAGGGAACGCTAATTTCTGCCCTGAATACTGGGTTAACATGTACGATCTATTCCTTAAGGGCGACATTAAAGGCGCATTAGAGATACAGAAGAAGTTCTCTAGATTAACGTTCAACCTGATCAGTAAGTACGGATACCGCGAAGTCATTAAGGAGGCGTTGAATCTTCGCGGCGTCAGCGTGGGCAAACCTAGGAGGCCAGGGGCAGCCTTAAGTGAGGAGGCACGTTCAGAAATAAGGGATATGCTAGAAAAGATGGGGCTACTCTAAATTCCGATAAAATGCGTGCTGAAGCGTAAAACCTCTCTTTTTTATATTTTAAAAATAAAACTTGGGGT
>CAZHYI010000204.1:0-2839 GCA_964536595.1 uncultured Candidatus Bathyarchaeia archaeon | reverse complement strand
TCAAGGAGATTAAGGAGAAGTATAGTATCTCGACAATTTAGAGTTAGTAAGTTAAATCATACGACCTCTCCAAATTAATGATTCTCTCTAATGTTGAACATGTCCTCCTCTGTGAACTGAAAACCCGTTACAGCCTCAGTGATTTCAGCAGCCTTATCGAAGGGCAGTAACTCCATATTTTCAGCTAGGTTTTTACAGATCTCTAAGCAATCTATGACTGCACACCAATTCTCAAAGTAACGAACAAGTTTACCCTTCCCTCTATATCCGAGCCTTAAGGTAGCGTCTGGAACACCGAACATTTTCAGTCCCTTCTCAGGGTCTTCACTAAGCTCTATGAAGGGTTCAGATCTCAGATGGTCAGCTCCCCTACTGGATACAGCGTAGCCTAAACCGTAACCCTTCAGTCCCCTCGGGTCAGCCTGTATAATCTCCAATCCCTTAACATGGAGGGCTATATCGCTTCCTTTTCCCAGCTTTTCAGCTGCCCTCTTGACACCACCAGCAAGTACCTCGCCAAATCCTCTTCTATACGCTATCTCCTCGATTAAGGTGAGTATCGCATCCCCATTGCCCCACTCCAATTCAAGGCCGCCTGTCTCTTCCTTAGTTAGTTCTCCTCTCTCATAGAGCTCCATAGACCACGCTATACATTCAGCCGTGGTTAAGGCATCTAAACCGAGCCTATTCACTAGATCTATAGCTTTTAAGGCTAAGTCTAGGTCTGGGTTTCCTATCCTAGAAGTGAAACCGCCTAAGGCTTCGTACTCTGGGCCTTCAGCTAAGAAGCCGTTGTATTTTCCGCTTCTTATGATGTAGACTCTGCTGCATGGAACTATACAGGAGAAGCAGCCCCTCCCCTTTATGTTGTATTCTCTAGCTAATCTTTCACCGCTAACCTTCGCTGCATGTTCAAACGTTGCTGAGGTGTAGTGTCTTGTAGGTAGGAAACCTAATTTATCAGCTAGCATCAGAATTCTAGTTGTGCCCATTATTCTCCTAGGCCAATATTGTGGGTGGGCATAGGTCTCCTCCTTTATCTCATCTACAATCCTCCAAAATTTTTGGGGCTTGGCAACCTTTACGCTTCCAGTTCCCTTCAGCGCTATAGCCTTAAGGCTCTTTGAGGCCATAACAGTACCCATTCCGGTTCTAGCTGCGGGTCTCACAAGGTTAGTGAATATTCCAGCGTAGAGGACGAGATTTTCAGCTGCAGGACCCACAGCTGCTATCTGAACGCTTTTTTCACCCAGATCCTTCCTTATGATGGCGTCTGTTTCGTATATGTCTCTACCCACAAGATGCTCAGCATCCATTATGTTGACTTCTTCGTCCTCTATGAAGATGTAGACAGGTTTTCGACTTCTACCTTCTATTATTATTTGGTCGTAGCCTGCAAACTTCATTTCAGCTGCAAAGTGTCCTCCACAGTTAGAGTCGCCCAGTATTCCGGTTAATGGGGATTTGGCGCTTACGTTGAATCTTGAGCCTAAGGGGAAGGCTGTGCCGACGAGTGGTCCTGTAGCAAACATCAGCTTATTCTCTGGAGAGAGTGGATCAACCCTTCTCGAGACTTCCTCATAAACTCTGCTGGAATTGAATCCTCTTCCCCCTAAAAAGTTAGTTATTAAGCGTTTTTCTGTAGGTTGAATCTTCACTTTTTCCTTTGTGAGATCTATCCTTAAGACTTTACCTGAATAACCATAATATTTAGGCAGTTACTCCCCACCTCCTCAATGTTTCATTGATTATTTCACTGGGTGGTTTCGGCCGCCACCCCTCCAAATCCACATAGATTAAAGCTTTTGTCGGACACTCCTCAACACAGCGAGGCTTTCCACCACACTGATCACAGATCAAGGGAATATTTGTTTCTGGGTGAAGCTTGATTCCACCGACCAAACATGTTTCGGAACATTTCCCACAACCGATACACTCCTCTTCCTTAACTACTATGAAGCCTTCATCATTCTTCACTAAAGCAGTTGTAGGGCAGTTAGCAGCTGCACTGCACGGGTCACAGTGACAACATAACACTGGCAGATCCAACCCAAAGGCATCTTCCTTTATTACAGTTATTCTTGAAGCTGAAGAACTGAAAGCTTTCTCGTGAACAAAGGAACAGATCATTTCACAAAGTCTACATCCAGAGCAACGATCAATTACTGCGAGAATTCTCTTCAATATTACCGCCTCAACATAGCTTCATGAAATATCAAGGTTCTCTAAGGATTCGTTCTCCATTTATTAAATTTTTTGGGAGTCTAGAGAACCCTTGAGAAGTTTATGAAGATGGTGGGCCGGACCGGATTTGAACCGGCGACCTTTCGGTTATCAGCCGAACGCTCCAACCATACTGAGCTACCGGCCCTTCTTTCAATTAATTTCCTAAGAATTGTCCCATAAATCTTTTGCGTCCATTCTTTTTCTATATCGGTTCTAATCTGTTTTGATTGTGGATATGGAAAATTACTGTTGAGTGAGTAATGTTTTGAGTAGTAGTGGAGCTAAATTAAAGGAAAAATATATATTTCTTAATATTTGCATTTACTGTTAATAGAAGTTATATAAGTGGTGGGTATGGAGCAGCGAAAGATAATTTCTTTGGGAAGGTCTTCCCTTGTGGTTTCTCTGCCGAAGCATTGGGTAGAGCTTAATGAACTGAAACAAGGCGATACTGTATCCATGGCTATTCAACGTGACCGTTCATTAATCCTCTTTCCGGGCGGTGGGAAAAAGAGGGAATCCATGAAAATTACTATAGAGATCGATCCTGATGAGAAAGCTGATTCTATTGCTCGTAAAGTGATTGGGTGTTACATGAATGGTTACTTTGGTG
>CAZHYI010000203.1:0-2843 GCA_964536595.1 uncultured Candidatus Bathyarchaeia archaeon | reverse complement strand
AAGAATAAAGTTTTACACGTATTCTTTAGAATAATGATGAAATGGAGGTTGTGTTGATGAGCTCTGAATCTGAAAAGAAAAAAGAAGTTGAAAAAGAAGCTTCCGCTGTAGAAGAGACCGATAATGCGGTCTTAGTTGGGAAAAAACCTGTAATGTCATATGTAGTAGCCTGCTTAACCTTCTTTAATGCAGGCAAAAAGGAAATAATAGTGAAAGCTAGAGGGAGAGCTATAAGTAAAGCGGTAGATACAGTGGAGCTTTTGCGGAGATCCTTTATGAAAGATCTGGTAGTGAAGGACATCCAAATAGGTACCGTTGAACTTCCACGCCCAGAAGGTACGAAATCTTACGTTTCAACCATTGAAATCACAATAGAAAAGAAGGATTAGAGTAGAGCTCTTCCAGCAATTTAAGAGCTCAACTAGAAACTTCAGCTTTCACGGTGATATTCTACGTTTCAATAGGGACTCAATGATCCTATGCGAAATGATCTAAATCATTCTAAAATCCTCTTTTACCGTGGTTAAAACTACATGGGTATTAGTTCTTTCAATGTAAGGGGAACTTAAGAGCCTCTTTGTGAAGTCACTTAATTCTTTTCTGCTTTTAAATTTTGCAATTACAATGGCATCAGTTAATCCAGTAATGTCATATACACAGCATACGTTGGGTATTCTGGATATTTCATTCTCAACTTCTACAAGTTTGCCTTTTGAAACTGTGATTTCAGTTATAACAGTCAGTTCATATCCTAACTTCTCATGATTCAATACCGCTGAATAACCCATTATTACATTTTTCTCTTCCATCTTCTTAATTCTTGATATTACAGTGCCTATTGCCACATTTAGCTTACTTGCTATCGCTCTATAGGATAACCTAGCATCTTTAAGTAGCAATTCCAATATCTTTTTATCTAGACTATTCAATTCCATCATTTCATCCTCCATATTACATTTATTTAAACACTAAATAAAAAATTTTAACATTCGTTTAATAATTTTATGGAAAAACTTATATTCTTCATGAAAAATTATAATGTTGATAATCATTTGGGGATTAAAGAGTACGATGTACCTATCAAAGAGGAAAGATCTAAAAGACTCTGAGATATCTTCAAAACAGAGCTTTAAGAATGAAGAGTCTTCTTCATTTTGGTTATTAACCGACTATATAAAAGAACGGTTAAGATCTCTTGGAATTCTAGAATAAGAAAGTCCACTATTTGAGGTTTCTTAATTAATTCTTCTTATCCAGAACCTTTATTTTACCTTTCGTTCCCACATGTACCTCTAGTTTGTTATATAGACCTGGCTTTACATACCCATGCATAACCTTAATTACATCTCCAATCTTTAATTCCTCATTGAGTATAAGGTCAGCCTTTTCATTCCAGAAAATAACCGGAACCTCACCACTTCCATCTCCTATCTTTAACTTGAGAATTTTACCTTCCGAACCATCTCTCCTCTTGAAGCTTTTAGGGGGATAAATGTCTAGGACCATACCAAAGATTGATACGTCATTAACTCCTGCTATCAAATGGGATATGGGTACCTCCTCCCTCCTCTTTTCATACTCAATCTTTATTCCCAAATCTGAAGCGATAATTCTTGCAGCGCCTTCCATAGATAGGTATCCATTAGCCTCTTCAATCTTCTTCTCAATCATTCTAATAACGGCATCCTTAGTTAGATCTCTATTGCGTTTGAGAATTGATTGAATGATCTCATCTAATTCCATTGTTATCTTTCCTATCTTTAGCCGGATTAATGAATTTTTTGTACTAAAAATTAAAAATTTATTTCTAACTTGAACTCACAATCTTTAAATAGAGAATGTTGGAGCTCAACCTCTTTAATCTAGGAATAATATTAATCTTCATAGGTTTTCTACTTGCAATTATCGCAATCTTCTTCTCAGTTTTACATGGAACTAAGAGAGGGAATTTGAGAGGCGGCGGGATCATAATGATTGGCCCCATCCCGATAGTTTTCGGTACAGACAGTAAAGTTCTGAAGTGGTTGATGGTTTTAGGCATATTATTAGTAGTGTTTCTTATAGTGTTAACCTTCATAAAATGAGGAGAGGAATGAGGTTTGGATATTCGTCGATGCGAATTGTGTGGGGAGCGGGACGCCAAATATGTATGTCAAGGCTGCGGGAAATTGGTGTGTGAATTATGCATAACTCCCGGAACATTGCTATGTGAAGGATGCTTTGAACGATATGGATTAAGGAGCCTATCTCCAACCGAATCGAAGACTTTTACGTTCATTAAAGATCCTATGTTTCTCTTCTTCATAAGTTTCACAATAATCACTGTAGGAATGTTCCTGGTAATGCTCAGCCTAATGTTAAGTGGTGCCGCAGAAGTCGGTGGAGCCGTAATGATGATTGGTCCTATCCCGATCTTTATAAGTTCTGGCGTAAATCCGCTCTTAGTAATCCTTTTAGGTTTGATTCTTACCATGATAAGTATCATAATCTTCTTCTTTTGGAGGAAGATATAACCTAACTTCTTTTAGATCTTTTCTTTTGAACTTTTACTAAAAACTACAAAGATTAAAATTAGAGCCAATAAAGCTATAAGTTGTATAAAAGTTACGATTAAATCGAATAAAGTGCCTGTATCCATACTTTCCTTTTCGGATTTTCCTAAATTTAAGTGTATCTCTTCCAATCATTTAGTAATGCGTCGTAGAGACCATCCTCCTCCCTTATTAAATCATACTTGCGAGTGATTTTTGCGAGGTGACAAGCTATTAGGTGGTAACATGACCCCGAAGATTGATTCATGACATTATAGTAAAAATCGTCGCAGGAACAAAACCCAACCTCTG
>CAZHYI010000202.1:0-2871 GCA_964536595.1 uncultured Candidatus Bathyarchaeia archaeon | reverse complement strand
CACATTCCCCTTATTTTTTCTAAGGTGCTGTAAGTAGAGTAGAGCCTGCATTCATTAACTACCGTTAAGCTTACAAGCAGAAAGGCGGTAAAGCTTTACCACCTTAGAACATTCTAGACATCCTCCTTGAATATTAATGGCCTCAAGAAACCAATATTTCTAACAGCTTTATATCTAGCCTTCCTTAAAGATTTGACGCCACATGCTTTAGCGAGCTTATCTTCACTAACTTTGCGGTCACCTGTAACTAATCTGAGAGCAGGTACCCCCTCTCATCAACGAATAATATGTTCTTGATTATCTTGTCCCTACATATCTTAAGCTGCTTCACAGCATCATCAACAGTGATCGTATGTCCCTCGAAGGTTAGAAGTCTAAACTCAACGCCATTACCTCGGAGGTAAGACTCAAGCGAGGCTCGAGACTTAATAGACACAAAGAGTAAACAGTAATTTAACGTCTTTTAATGTGTCCTCTCTCCTCTTAGGCGACCTTAATTGGCTATGCATTATACAGTCTCAGAGAGGGTAACCCTACATGCATAAATGTTAAATCTATATAATTATTCTAATTATATTCGGTAGTTAGATTGAAAAAGCTACTCTTTGTCCCCCTTTTGATTCTAGCGATCGGTTTTCTATGCATACCTGTTGAAGCAGCTGGCATAACAGTTGATGGAGACTCCAGCGACTGGGCTGGCATAAGCCCTATAATAGTGGATCCAGATGATTACCTCTATGACCAGCTAGATGTTAAAGAAGTCTACGTTACGAGCGACGGAAACTACATTTACTTCCGTATCGAGGTTTACAATTCAATCACAACCGCAGGATACTACAGATTCTTCATAGATATGGATCAAAACCCAACAACCGGAATGCCGTTTTTTGGAATAGGAGCCGAGTATCAGATTGGCCTCTATAATGGGTATGGATATGGGATGCGGATAGCGGACTGGTACTCTTTTGCAGTTGAAGCCGCATATTCCGGCTCTACTTTAGAGGTAAGTGTAGCTATCGCTGACATAGGGAATCCCACCGCGTTCGACTTAGTTGTTTACTGTAACCCATCGGATTCAGCTTATCCTCTAGACCTGTACACGATAGCGATCGACCAGTCAATAACAGTTGATGGAGATCCCAGTGACTGGGTTGGATCACCATTCTTCACTGATGATATAGGAGATGCTGTTTCCTCCGGCCTTGATCTGACAGAGTGTTATGTTGGTAGCGACGGCACAGATCTCTTTGTTATGGTGAAGACGGACGGAGTAATCAACCCAACTGCCACGGGTCAAGTATTGGTGTACTCTGACATGACGATGACGACTATGATGGCCAATATTTGGAGTGAGTTAGGGGCGGGTTGGACCGTCTGGGAAGCAAGTAAACCTCTATCAGAGATAGGAGTCAGTGTAGGTGATGATATCTACGTACTGTTCTATCTGTCATCAATTGAGGGAGAAGTTGCACCCAACGAGGGATACGCAACATATATTGTACGTGGGCCAGTTGGAGGAGAAGGAGAAATGATTTCAGTAAATGCCCTTCAGCTCTTAGCTCCATTAATCCAAGCTTTAGCGGTGTTAGCAGCAGTTTTAACCATAGCATTCCTAAGAAGAGGCTATCTCAAGAATTAAGGATGGCCTCTACACACCTTTTTTAACATATTCTTAAGAGTTATCTTTTCATAAAACAACTCTTTAAGCAGTCTAAATAAAAATCCAATGTGATACTTTCAACACTTTTTTCAATAATTCCCTTAAAGTTCTTTCTAATGAATTGATTGTATATTTGTAAGAACATGAATAGCATTCTTTATTTATGCTCTGAATGAATTCCTCAATTTTCCTTTTTATCGTTTCTTTTGAATGTTTGGAGTCTATCTTCCTCTTTTTAACCTCTCCTTTATCTTTAAAGAAGTTATAGAAGGATTTAGGTAAAAGCTGAAACCCAATTTCCAATGTATGGATTCCATATCTTTTAAATTTCTCAACCTTTTCTTCATCTAACACTGTGTAAATAAGAACCTTAACACATTCATATTTTGATAAATTACCAACTATGCTTCTAAAACGTTTATCTGAAAGTTTAGAACCTATAGACCAATTCAGTATCTCACCAACAATAATCAAAGAGTCCTTACACCACACTTTCAAATCTACACCATTACCTTGCTTAGGATTGATCCACACCATATACCCCGCAGATTCATTGAAACCTAACTCTTTCATTATTTGACAAATTCTATGAGGTAAAAGCCTACCAACTGATTGAAGATAAACCTGCTTATCAACAGGAAATCTTCTACGATCGATTTTACTCACTCCCATTATTCTCTTCAAAATCTTTTTCGACCTTCTTCATCCAAAGCTCTTTTTCCTTCATCTCCTCTTCCAAGTCTCTATTGAAAGCCTCAATATCCAAATATTTTATAATTGATTCATTGACTATCTGTTTTAGGATGGATGGTGGCAATGCATCTAGCTCTACTACATGATCACCATACTCCTGTCTGAAAGAGTCATATCTTGGATCAGACCGCTTTGCCATCTGAGGAGGTAACTTATATTTTACAACCTGCTCTCTAGTTAACGCTATCCTTTCAATTACATCAGGGTAAATACCTAAGAACTCTAACTTGTTTAGATGATCTCTCGGAATATCTGTTCCTGAAGGATCATAGTCACCTAATATCAATAAGACTAATCGTTTATCCCAATACTTATCAACAAGCTCCTTAAGGTCCTTAGCGAACATCGACCAGCTCGAATATCCTTTCGTTGGGAAAACTGGTACATTAAAATACGATGCAATATCCCATACAATTCCACTTAAAGCTTCCTTCTCTAGGAGAATTATTATGAAATAA
>CAZHYI010000201.1:0-2910 GCA_964536595.1 uncultured Candidatus Bathyarchaeia archaeon | reverse complement strand
CACCCTTCCCCTCCAAAGGGAACTCTACTCATGAAATCTTTATTCATCCAGGTCCAGTCTTCAAGGTGTTTTTCTATAGCCTTTCTCACTGGTAGAATGCAGGGAGAGATAGCTGCATGGTTCAGATAAATTCGCTTCTCCAGTAAAGGAACATTCTTACGCGCCTCTTCTATATTGATCAAGCGTAATCACCTTAACTCTCATTTTTGTTCTTATTTTATAAACAGTTTGATCATGAAGAAACATAAAGTTTTAAAAACTATATGAATAGGTTTTTTTCTCTAGGCCTTATGAGCTCCCTTGCGCTTCCCTCTTCACTCTTAATGTACTTATACCCTCTAATAATTGCGGCTGGAATGCCTTCATCTGCCTGTCCAATTACTAGTTCAGCTGCTGAAGCTAATTCATCAGCGACAGCTGTTCTTTTAACCCTTAATGTATAACCGAATAAATCCCTCTCCCCTCTCCTATCTCTGATGGGCGTTAGTCCCGACACTCCTATAGCAATATTAATCTCTCCCTCTCTAAATGGTCGTCCATGGGTATCCGAAATTATTACCGCGACATCTTTACCTATAAGTTGAGAGATACGTTGGCGGATACTTCTTGCTGACTTGTCGGGATCAGAAGGCAGTAAAGCTACAAACTCTTCTCCAGGAACATTCGATTTATCTACGCCTGCATTGGCACATATGAATCCATGTTTACTTTCCGTTATCAATTTACCGCCATACATTCTAACTATATTCTTCGTCTCCCTAAGCACAACTTCAATTAAAGACGGATCTTTACCCGATTCAGCTGCTATGTTTACTGCAAACTCTGAAGGCTCAACCTCTTTAAGATTTACAACCCTCCCTTCAACTCTTGAAATCACAACATGCGTGATCACAAGAACATCTCCATTCTGAAGAGGTGTTCCTTGCGCCTCAGCAGCCTTACATATAATCTCTGCGATATCGTCTCCTTCTTTAATTATCGGAATGTTCTTTACGCCAATTATTTGAATCATTCTTATTTTTACCCTCTCTTAAGCGATTTTAATACGTAATCAATTATAGCTTCACCAATGTTTATAGGCGTAATCTCCTGTAAACCCTTCCATCCAGGCTGACTATTCAACTCGATAACTACTGGTCCTTCAGGCCCATCTAGAATGTCTATCCCTGCAACTTCACACCCAATCACCTCAGCAGATCTTATCGCTAACTCTTCAATTTCATCATCTAGTTTAATAGGTGTCGGTCGGGCTCCTTGACTTATATTTGTTTTCCAGTGATCTGAGACTCTTCTCTCAGAAGCTAGAATCCCTTTACCTAACACAAGAGTCCTAATATCCCAGTTGCCGTGGTGTATAAACTCTTGAATGTATATTACTTCATGATTAAAGGCAAGATTTCTGAAAATTCTTATAGCTTCGTCTGGGTTGGAAATACGCATAACTCCGAATCCTCTGGACCCGAAAAGAGGCTTAACGACAACATCTCCACCAAGTTCATGAAAGGCTCTAAGGGCTTCATAACTGTTCTCAGTAACCATAGTTTTTGGTACTGGAATGCCTGCCTCTTCCAGTAATGTTAATGTGTGATATTTATCTACAGAACGCTCAATCGCTTCTGGAGGGTTAATCACTTTCACTCCGATACGTTCAAGTTTTCTGAGGAGATTCATACGGAAAATTATCTCTTCCAGCGAACCTCTCCCTATAGGTCTAACTATTAAAGCGTCAATCTTCTCTGCTAAGTCTTCCCCATCAAATAAGACGTATGGTTTCCGCTTTACACACGCAACCAATTGATTGAAATTTAAAATTGTAACTTCAATTCCTCTCCTTAAAGCTGCATTTATGAGTTGGTTCGAAGAGAAGCCTTGAGGGTTCCATGTGAGAATACCGATGTTCAACTTTATCACTTTTGAGACGTAGCTTTTATTCTGCTCCTTCGATTTATACTTTAATTTTTATATTTTAAGATAAAGATAGTTATTTGTTAAAGTAATGGTGAAGAGAGAATGAAAATGCTTTCCTCTAGAATGAATAGAATACCGCCTTCTGGAACTATGATGATGGCTGAATTAGCTAGAAAGATGGAAAGGGAAGGAAGGGAGGTTCTTCACCTTGAAGTGGGCGAGCCAGATTTTGATACTCCTGAGCATATAAAAGAGGCGGCATATAAAGCCCTCCAGGAAGGGTTTACGCACTACACTTCAAGTCGGGGAATACTGGAGTTGCGGGAAGCTATTTCGGATTATGTGAGTGAGAGAAGAGGGATTGATGTAAATCCGGAAAAGGAGGTTTTAGTGACTCCTGGATGCAAACATGCTATCTATAGTTGCTGTCAAGTGACGATTGATGAAGGGGATGAAGTACTTTTAGTAGCGCCTATTTGGACTACTTTCTTTGCAGCGGTAAAGGCAGCTGGCGGTAAACCTATAGAGATTCCTGTAGTCGGAGATTACGAGATAGATGAAGAGATGATTAAAAGCAAAATAACTGAAAAGACAAGAATGATAATTGTTAACACTCCCAACAATCCTACAGGAGGCGTATTAGAGAAAAACTCTTTGAAAACAATAGCGGAAATAGCGCAGGAGCATGATTTACTTGTGTTGTCTGATGAAATATATGAAAGGTTCACCTATGAGGGTAAGGAAGCGTGGAGTGTAGCTTCATTTGAGGGAATGAAGGAAAGAACGATTATGGTGAATGGTTTCAGCAAAACATATGCTATGACTGGATGGAGATTAGGTTACGCAGTAGCTAATGAAGAGATCATAGAAGCTATGACTAGGATACAACAAGCTACAACTTCTTGCCCCTCAAGCTTCGTTCAGAAGGCTGGTGTAGCAGCTCTTAGGGGGCCACAGGAGTGTGTGGATGAGATGCTCAAAGAATATGACATGAGACGGAAG
>CAZHYI010000200.1:0-2937 GCA_964536595.1 uncultured Candidatus Bathyarchaeia archaeon | reverse complement strand
ACCTGTATATCCATACGTAATTTCAGCTATTCTCTCAAGATCTACATCCTCATCTAGAGGCATATTCCTCGTATGGATCTGCAGTATCTCCAGCCTACCCTTCTTGTCTGGTATGCCTATCTCTATCTCACGGTCGAACCTGCCGGGCCTCCGTAGGGCTGGATCTACAGCATTAGGCCTGTTCGTTGCAGCTATAACCACAAGTTGCCCCCTCGATTCAAGCCCATCCATCAATGTTAATAGTTGCGAAACCACACGTTTCTCTACTTCGCCTGTAACCTCCTCCCTCTTCGGCGCAATGGCGTCTATCTCATCTATGAATATTATGCTTGGAGCGTTCTTTTCAGCTTCCTTAAAGAGCTGCCTAAGCCGCTCCTCCGACTCCCCATAGAACTTACTCATTATTTCCGGACCATTAATAGAGTAGAAGTTCGCTTCAGCCTCATTCGCCACAGCTTTAGCCAGCAAGGTTTTTCCGCAGCCGGGTGGCCCGTGAAGTAACACTCCCTTCGGAGGCTCTATCCCAAGCCTCTCGAATAGTTCTGGGTGTCTGAGGGGCAACTCAACCATCTCCCTTATCCTCTGAACCTCCTCGTGTAGGCCGCCTATATCCTCATAGGTCACTCTTGGAACAGCTACTTCAGCCTCCATCGGTTCAGCTGTAACATTTATTTTGGTGTTGAGTGTGACTCTCACGATTCCCTTAGGTCGGGTTGAAACAACCGTGAAGTATAGTGGGCTTCCACCAAAGATTGGGAGAGATATGTAGTCTCCAGCCACAAAGGGCTTGTCTAGGAGAATGGACTTCACATGGGCGCTGAAGCCCTCATCCAACCCACTTAACTTGTAACCGCTCGGCGCCAGAACCATTGAGTTTGCTTCTCTAGCTTGTCCCTTCCTCACAGTTACGTAATCGTTTAGGGACGCCCCGGCGCTTCTACGTAGAAGACCATCCATGCTTATAGTGTCTCCACCATCACCTGAGCTTAAGGGCCAAACCACCGCACATGTAGCTCTTTTACCAACAATCTCTATAATGTCGCCCGTTGAGACCTCAAGCTCCCTCATTGCCTTAGGCGGTATCCTAGCTATCTTCCTCCCAACATCCCTAGGCAAAGCTTCACTTACGAGAAGCCTAACCTCCCTCATCCCGTCACCGATACTCTCCTCTAAAGAGGTAGAGTGCCCAACTAACCAGATAGAAAAAGGCAGATCGGGGGAGATAAAAATTTTACGATCCCACTCAGCCAACCGCAACTTCTAAGTGAAAACCTCATTTTCTTCGGTGAAGCTATTGGATATTTAGATGAAATTTAAATCTTTAGTTAGACTCAAAGGTTGAGGGAGATGAAATTATGGTTTTTGAGAGGGTAGCATGTATAGGTGCTGGATTGATCGGTCACAGCTGGGCTGCTCTCTTCGCAATTAAGGGTTTTAAAGTTAAGCTCTATGATATTGGAGCGGAGCAGCTTGAATCAGCGAAGAGGAAGATTGAGGAAAGCCTCAACTTTCTGGAGAGGAAAGGTCTTCTAGAGGAGAGAGTGGTTGAGGAGGCTCTCGGTAGAATAGAGTTTACAACTGATCTGGTTGAGGCTGTCGAAGATGTAGATTATGTGCAGGAGTCTATTTATGAGAGGTATGATGCTAAAAAGGCTGTTTTTAGGGAACTGGATGCCCACACGCCAGAAGACGTTATTCTTGCAAGTAGTACTTCAGGCTTACTGATGACTGAGATCCAGAAGGTTACAGAGAAGCCTGAAAGATGCGTGATCGCTCATCCATGGAACCCGCCTCTCCTAATACCTCTAGTAGAGATCGTTCCTGGCGAAAAAACCGCACAGAGCACTGTGGATACTACCTATGAGCTTATGTTGAAGCTCGGTAAAGTACCGGTTGTTCTGAAGAGGGAGGTTCCAGGCTTCATTGGGAACAGGCTTCAGGCAGCCCTTTGGCGTGAAGCTATAAGCCTAGTCGATAGAGGCGTAGCCTCAGTTGAGGATGTGGATAAAGCCTTAAGAGCTGGTCCCGGTATAAGGTGGGGGCTTATGGGTCCGCATATAACGCTTCATTTAGGCGGAGGTAAGGATGGAATAGAGAGCTTCATAACTCATCTAGGCCCAACCTACTCGACCATATGGCGGGATATGGATTGTTGGGTTAAGATACCTAAATCAGCAGCTGAGAAGGTCATTAAGGGCGTAGATGAAATGATGAAAGCTAGCGGTAAATCTATGGAGGAAATCGCTAAGTGGCGAGACGAAAAGCTTGTTGAGATACTTAAGATCATTTATGGCGGAGCCCTCTAAACATTACGGAGCAGGGAGAAGGATGGAATAACTTTTAATTCTGAAAAATTATGTGTTATTGATGGTGTGGGCCGGTAGTCTAGCGTGGTTAGGACGTCGCCCTTACGAGGCGAAGGTCGCAGGTTCAAGTCCTGCCCGGCCCACCAGCAAAAACTCAGAATAGCCACTTTCTTCGTTGACTATGGAGATGAAAGGTTGTTTTGTTTCAGATCGTAGGAACGAAGTACTCATACTCATGTTTTAGGATTATATTTCTTCCCTTCACATTTTCGTTCTTCATGTGGATAAAGATCCTTCTAACCTCTTCTCTTTTAAGTTGTATTTTTCATTGACAGTTCCTTTCATAGAGATGTAATGTGCTTTAGCGTCACTAACATACTCAGTGAAGGTTTTT
Source organism: uncultured Candidatus Bathyarchaeia archaeon (assembly GCA_964536595.1). Classification (GTDB taxonomy): domain Archaea; phylum Thermoproteota; class Bathyarchaeia; order Bathyarchaeales; family B24-2; genus CAZHYI01. Next base: position 237 of record CAZHYI010000200.1, on the reverse strand, counting down.
CTCTTTTCTAGTTTGAGATCCATACCGATTTCTGCATAAAAGATTCTTTATTATGGCCTTCTCTATTACTGTAGATCCTTCACTGAACAGCGCATTTAGAAAATTCATGCCCAAATGAAAGAGCAAGGTCAAGAAGACTGAAAGAAATAAGAGAGCTAGAATTAATAGGTTTAACAATAAAGGAAGTTAAAAACAAAAATTTCATCCATTACCACATAACAGAGAAAGGCAGAAAAA
>CAZHYI010000199.1:0-3000 GCA_964536595.1 uncultured Candidatus Bathyarchaeia archaeon | reverse complement strand
ACGTTCGACAATCTGGTCATTAAGGCTTTAAATAAAACAGGAATAAGCGGCTGGACCTACGATGAAACTTACACCGACTATACGACGCAAGGGCACCCGCACCCAAATGCTACCATAGCGTACCTTCTAGTTGAAAACTCTGATGGTGATGAAGCTCTTGATGCCTCAGAAAAGGGGTTCTTAGTTATAACTTTGAATTGTTCAGCGAATGAATATGCGGAGCCTCGCGATATCATTACTATTGAGATTAGGGTTGAGAAAAGCGCTCCGTTAACAATAGAATTTATGGTTCCTGAATCGCTCACGAAGGGCGTCTGGACGATGGTCAGCGGCTAAGAGCACGCGCGCTGAGGCGACTACTATGAAGCGATCAAAGCGATTATTATTTAACAAGAAGGCTATAGTCGGCATCGAAGCTGCTATAGTGCTCATAGCATTCGTCATTATAGCTGCTGCCCTTTCCTATGTGGTGGTTAACATGGGCTTCTTTGCTAGCCAAAAGGCTAAAGACACTATTTCGCGTGGAGTGGAAGAAGCTACAAGTGCCCTACAGCTCGACGGAAGCGTCATAGCCAAGACAAACGACACCCACGTGGCTGTTTCATACATAGTAATTCCAGTAAAGCTTTCTGTAGGCAGAGAAAGTGTCGACTTAAGCGAAAACACCACGGTCGTAACGGTTCAAATTTCAGGCAACAACTCACACTACATGAGCAACATATACAACGGAACGGCGAGCACGGTCGACTACGATTCCGCCAACTTAACTCAAACACTTGAAAGCCTGTTCGGCAGTGAAACAAACCCTACCGCATACTTTGCAATAGAGAACAGTGATGGAGATAAACTGCTTGAATCGAAAGAAAAGGCGTTCCTACTAATATACTTTGGCAATTCAACATTTGCGTGGGAGTATGATACGGTGAAAATTGAAGTTAAGGGAAGCCGAGGGGCATCGCTGACCGTTGAAAGAGAGATACCAGCAGGTTTAGCTACAGATGAATTCATTGATCTAGGATAGATTCCCTCATCTTCCCTTTTTTTATGAAAAATCAGAACGGGTGGTTGAGTTGAGCACGGAGGATCATAAAGAGAAAGTTGACGAAGTGGAAAAGGAACTCGAAAACTTTAAGTCTAGTATAAGCGCAGCTGTGAACGACCTTAAAAGGGACGTTTCAGAAATTAAGAACTCGATAATCGATCTAAGAACCACTATCAGTGAATTAGAAAACCCATTTAACTTGCTTAAAGCTTTCACAGGTGAAGAAGACCTAGCCAAACACTTTAAAGCTGAAGATGCAGCGGAAACCAAAAGGGGGATGGAAAATGAAACTGCAGTAAAGGAAGAGGCGAAACTAGTTTTGGAAGAACCTAAACGAGAAGAAAAAGTCGTCTCAGCACCTAGGCTTGAGCGTGCACGCACGTCAAATTTCGAGACAAGCCTCTCACTTGTAAAGTGGGTTTGGACCCTTCTGGATATGGGCTTCGACGAGAACGACGTAAAAAAACTTTCAACATACTGCGAGTTCTTCGGTCTCCTGCCGGAAGGATCGGCCGGGTATGTAAGTGAGGTTTCCTCAACCGTTAAAAAGGCTAGAATGTTGGGACTAAGCGAAGAAGTTCTAGCGTTAGGAATGTACGGTGCCGCCAAGGCGTCTGGATTGAAGTCAGAACTTGAGGATATAACCCAAATAGTTTTCAACGCTTTGAGGAAGTTCATGTCTAGGCCGGAAAGAAACTTATTTCCAAACCAGGGAGGACAATAATTGGGCTTCTCAGTAACTTTAAGCGAAATTGTAATCCTGACCGCGGCGTTGGTACTGGCAAGCAGCTTCTCAGCATACGCAATATACGCTGGAAACCTTCTTCAAAACAACATTGCACAGGCAATAGACGATGCGAGGCGGCGAATAAACGTTAGAGTTGAAATAGCCTACGCAACGATAAGCGGAGACGGTGACAGGCACTTTGTCATATACTCCAAAAATACGGGTAACCTACCAATTTCAACATTCGACTCGATAGACCTATACGTCGGAGAATACTTGAAGGCAGAACTGTACAGGTATAGCTCGAGCGGCGGAACAGGTTACTTCAACCTAACGGACAGCGATAACGACGGAGTGTGGGAACCCGGTGAAACGGCTATTTTAAGAGCGTACAACGGAACGAGCATAGAAGCTTCTCTCTACGAAGTAAAAATATACGTTTCTAATGGGATTGGAGACGATTACCTTTTCCCTCCACCACCGTAAGGTGAGCGAACATGGGAGTCTCAACTCCAATAGCCTCGGCAATAGTTTTAGCCGGAGTAGTTGTCTTTATCGGCTCCGTATCCTCTTCGCTATTGAACGGTTTATATTACTTCACTGACATGGTTTCCTCCTGTGACCAAGCGTTTAAGGTTAAGTCGAGGCTCGAACTCAGCATTTTATCTGTGACAAATGACTCCGTAGAGATCTTAGTTAACAACTTAGGCCCAGAAACAGTCTTCTTAGTAAGTGAAGGAGGATATAATTGGAGTAGCATAATTATCTCGTACAGAGCAAACTCCGCCTGGAAAACATACCTAGTAGACAACTATGAAGTTCTCGAAATCAACATCACCAGCACAGATCTGTCGTTCAACCCGTCCACGCACCCATTTGTCAATCCAGGAGAAACTGCTAGGATTAGGGCAGACATACCTGAAGGTGCGCCCGAAATAGAAGTCGGTTCACCCCTAATAGCCGTTTTCATATCTAGATTTGGAGAGGTGGCTGAATGTGAAGGAGTCAGAGGAAGCTAGGCGAAGCGTAAAAAAACTTGGCAGTAGCCACGAAGCTGAGCGAGAATCAACGTTCAAAACGCTTTCATTAGGCATAAAGGAACTCGACGAAGGTCTCGGAGGCGGAGTACCCCACCCAAGCTTGATCTCAATTGAGGGAGAGCACGGAGCTGGCAAGACCGTCCTAACACAGCAGATTGTCCACTCAGCTCTCCGAAACGGATTGAAAGTCT
>CAZHYI010000198.1:0-3030 GCA_964536595.1 uncultured Candidatus Bathyarchaeia archaeon | reverse complement strand
CAGAGCAACTGAAATGTATCCAGCTATATTGATGCTTAGGATTCCCATGGTGGATAGGAGGAAGGGCGCTATAGTGATTGAACAGCTAAGTAGGGGGGTTAGGAAGTTAATTATTGATGTTAGGATGGCGGCTTCCATAGCTCTCCTCTCAACACTGGTATTCTTGAGGGTGGTTAACATAGCTTTCTCAATCTTGCTTAGGTAGATTCTCCTCTCTAGGCTTTCAGCCTCATAAACACTTACGCCAGTCGATATCCCCAAAGCTACACTGCTGGATAACATAGTTGTCAAGATAAGCTTCAAGTTCGGGTTTGGTGTTAAAGCTGACCCAACGATAATTCCAAGTAGCATGAATGTTGAGTCGAAAAGCGTATTTATAAAAAATCTCCTTATGGATGAGTCAGCTCTAACTCTTTTGATGCGTTTTTTTAGGGCATCTAGACCTAACATATTAATCTATGAGGCTCCAACCAATTAAGTTAGTAGTGGTGAGTTATAAAACTTACACTTTAGAGAGGTAGAGAAAAGTGGAGATTATAGTTTTAGGCTCCGGTTCCAATGGAGGTATACCGCAGGTTGATTGTATGGAGTGCGAAACATGCTTAACCGCAATAAGAGAAGGTATTCCGAACAGGAGGACACGTTCCTCCATAGCTATAAAGGACAAGTCGAAATATGTACTTATTGACGCAACTCCAGATTTAGCGTATCAACTCATCAGAGAAGGCATATCTACAAGGGAGATCTCCCACATATTATTGACTCATGCTCACGGAGATCACTGTTTAGGCCTTTACGAATTTTCAGTCGGTAAAAAGCTTAGAACACCAGTTATGTCAGCGAAGGAGGTTCTAAATGAAGTTGTTAGGATGATGCCCTACTTAATTGAGGATGAATGGTTAAAGGCATACCCCATTAAGGATAAAAGCAGCTTCAAATTGGGCAGCTTGGAGGTTCATCCCTTCAAAGTGCCCCATAGAGTCAAATATTCACCCTTCGAATCTGAAGGCGGATTCGCGTTAGGTTACAAAATCATATGTGAAGCCTCAATAGCGTACATGCCAGATATAGCTGAAATCACAGATGAGGTACTCAACGAAATATCCGGTGTTGATGTACTCTTTACGGATGGAACATTCTATGAAGAGTCAAGGTTCAGTCATATCTGCATTAAGAAGCAGATCCCGATACTAAAGGAATTGAGTATAGGCAGTGTCTACTTCACCCATATAAATCATACTGAACCGCTCCATGAAGTAATGGAGAGAAGACTTGAGGCGTACGGGTATTACATCGCTTACGACGGAATGAGGATTCTGATATAGAACTTCATCCTTAAATTGAAGGAGCGGATACTACGTATTAGGCGATAATCAACTTCGTAAATATTTAAATAGGCAATTAATCGATGATTTCTACAATCAATTAAATTTGATGGAGATTAAAAAATGATAGATTTAAGTAGGTATCGGATTGTCGACTTATCAATGCCCATTAGACCTGGAATATGGAAAGTTAATGGGGAGTATCTTCACGGCGATCAAGTGAGAAGGCTTGAAGCTAGACAATTCATCTATGAACCTGATAAAACCCTTATGCATTTCGTAGATACTGAAACGCATATAGGAACTCATGTTGAGGGACCCTCACATCACCCTAAAGGAACTAAATCTGTAGCTGAGTTGCCGCTTGAAAAATTCATTGGGGAAGCTCTAGTCGTAAATTTAAGCCACTTAAAACCCATAAATGGCAAAAAGAGAGCTATAACGCCTAATGATCTGGGAAAGGTTAAAGCGGGGGATATACTGCTTATTTGGAGTTCAATGAAGTATGAGGAGGCGCCTTACCTTTCTCCAGAGGTGCTTAAGTGGTTGAAAGAGAGGGGGATAAAGATGCTGGGTTTACAAGGGATAGATGTTGGGGAGGCGGGTGTGATGGAGGAGGTTCTATGCGCGAATGATATTCCTGTGATTGAGGGAATAGTGAATCTTGAGAAACTTAAGAGGGAGAGAGTCTTCTTCATAGGTTTCCCGATAAGAATGATTGGGTTAGACTCTTCATGGATTAGAGCTGTAGCTCTGGAAGAATTATAGAGAGGGATCAGAGGGAAGTTTTCGCTATAAAGAAGAAAGGCTGAACTTATAGGCATAAATCACCTACTTTTTTAACATTGGTTAGTGGGTAGAATTCTTAACTAAGTGTTAGTTGGTAGCGAAGAGTGGAGAGAATTAATGTAGGGCTTGATCGGTTGCGGGCGAATTATGCCTGCTCATCTACATGGCTATAAGGCCCTTATAGAGAAGGGTGTGAATGTTAGGATAGCGGCTCTATGCGCCAAGAAGCGTGGAGACGCTGAGAGATTCATAAAGAGAGGGAGGGGCTTTCCGCCTCGAGAACCAGTAGGTCCTCCCGGAGACCCCTTAACGGCTCCGCATATTTATATTTATGATTTTCAGAGGGATCAGGATGTTGAGGTATATACGGATTATAGGGAGATGCTTCGTAAGGCGGATATTGATGCGGTGGAGATTTACACTCCAGTCTATACTCACCATACGATTGCTCTGGACAGTTTAGAGGCTGGGAAGCACGTCTTAGTGGAGAAGCCTTTAGCCATCTCAGTAAAGGCATGCTGGAGAATGGTGAAAACAGCAGAGAAGGCTGGCCTAGTTCTCGGGGTGGCTGAGTGTCTCCGTTACGGTTTCGGTGGGACAAGGGAGACTAAGTGGATTCTTGATCAGGAATACATAGGGGATGTACAGATGGTCTTTCAAGGCGGAGTGGGAGGCTATTGGTCTCCAAACAAGATCCTAGGTAAAACTCCCTGGCGGCACCGAAAACTGCTTGCAGGGGCGGGCGTAACATTAGATTTTGGTGTACACCTGTTTCATGCCTTAAGGTATCTCTTTGGCAAAATCACAAGTATATCCAGCATAGTTAGGAGGTTTGAGGATATTAGAGTTGACCTAAATAGTGAGGGAGAAGTGCTGAGAGAAATAAAGAGTGAGGTGGATGACTCCTTCTTCACAC
>CAZHYI010000197.1:1715-3033 GCA_964536595.1 uncultured Candidatus Bathyarchaeia archaeon | reverse complement strand
AACAGCAGGCTTGATCTATGGTTCCCTCACCGGAGGATTATGAATAGCCCTCGCCGAAAACGTGGATTATAGACGTGTATGTGAACCTCCTCCCAAGCACACTTTATAAATGAATTTCTAACTGGACTTCTAGGCTTTGTGCAAAAAACAAGGATTTAAACTAAGGTTTGGATCTATCTCTTGGCGCCAAACATTTTTAGGTTAAGAATTAACGCTTCATGATGTTCAGCTCTACTCTCTTTATTCCTGTCCATCTGATACTAGTTAAATCGAGAGTAGCTTTATCATTGTTCATTTATTAGTGTAAGACAAAAAGTGCTGTATATACAATTAGGCATTGGCAACATCATTGAGGGTATAAAAAGATTCTTTGGGAAATTATTATACGCTCTCTTAAAGAAGCCTATCGTATTCTAAAGCTGAAAAGCATAGACGTTACAGTGTTCACCGTTAAAAACCGCGCAACTACTTATTTCTCTGCCTTCTATCCCTATTAACATAAAAACCCGAGGAGAAACAGCCAAAATGAGTAAGCTAACGAAGCTAAGTAGAGCCTCTTTGGCTTTGGGGTTTTCTTATATTTGTAGGGGTGATAATGGTAGCAATCTCCGTCTTGGTTTTCTATGATGCTCTAAAAGTCCCTGTGGATTCAAAGCAAGCAAACCTATTTATGTGGTTTTTACTGGTAATTAGTTCACTCAATTTGGCCCAGACTTGCTTACTAAACATCTCCGAGTAGATTCAAAATATTGCTTGCTCTAGTCTACCTCTACATTGGAACACGATTAGTTATAAATGGAGTGGCTCAATTACAAGGGTTAGCTCCTCTTATCCCATAAAAGAGGAGTTAGATTGGAATTCAGTAGAAAAGTAGTCGTCCCATTGTCCTAAAGAGATGAGTAGTTAATGTAGAGAACTAATAATGCATGTTACTGGAGCCTCGGGCGGGATTTGAACCCGCGACCTACGGCTTACAAGGCCGCCGCTCTGACCACTGAGCTACCGAGGCTACACATTCTAGATAGGGCTAACAAATACTTTATAATTATTTTTCTTCCTTATGTAAAAAAGCATTTAATGTGACATTTTAAGCTTAAATATTGAAAGTGACATTTGAAGTGTTTAGAGAGTGTGGTTTGATGGTTATCCGCCTAACATTACCTAAGGGCTCCCTTGAGAAGGAAACCTTCAAGCTCTTAGAGCAGGCCGGCTATGAAGTGAGAGGGCAAGAGAGATCTTATAGACCAACAATAAATGATCCTGAAATAGAGATCAAAATTTTGAGGCCTCAAGAGATACCTATCTCGGTTGCTGAGGG
>CAZHYI010000197.1:0-1615 GCA_964536595.1 uncultured Candidatus Bathyarchaeia archaeon | reverse complement strand
ATAATGGAGTCTTCAGCCGTTCTCATAGCAAATAGGGAGTCGCTGAAGGATCCGGAGAAGAAAGACAAAATATATGATGTTTTAGCCCTACTCAGAGGAGTCGTCGAAGGAAGAAAGAAGATTCATATTTTCGTTAATGTGAGTAAGGAGAACCTAGAGAGGCTGCTTAAGGAGCTTCCCGCCCTCAAGAGCCCCACAGTGAGCCCACTGTCAGGTGGGGAATGGTACGCCATCAATACAGTTATAGATAGGGGAAGTTTCCTGAAGATCTTGCCAGTTCTCCGGCGACTAGCCCAAGGACTAGTTGTGCATGAACCGCAACAAATAATGCCTCTCGAAGAGATAAGGGAAGAAGGATGACGCACCAAAATCAGTTTACTCTTAATTAAAAGATTAATGTCATCTTAAGAGAGACAGAGCGGTCACTGCATATATGGCGGCGCATTCTCCACCTAACAGGAGAATAGATTGTAGCCTCTTCGGGTTCCTTAATAATATAATCCTTAATATAACTGGTTTTCCTTTTGGAGATTTCAGTCTTTAATTTCGCAGAGTTGTTTCAGAATAGATTTTGATACAGCTTCATAGTGTATCCCTAACCAGTTATAACTACAGCAACAGCTTCAAATAGAAAAGGTTTTACTTTACATGTAAGCTAAGGAATTAGGGGGCTTTTGATTTTCAATGTAAGATTTAGGTTAGAGCTAAAAACTTTTTATTGATGAGGTCGTAGTGGATATGTTTCCAAATTTTATTGATGACCCAAAGCTTAGAGGTAAAAGTTTCGTATTTAGGGATAGATTTCACGCTGGGAAGCTTCTAGCCAGTAGGATTGAGCCTATGCTTGGACAAGAGAATTTATTGTTCGCTATTCCTTCAGGTGGAGTTCCTGTCGCAGTGGTTATTGCTGAGAAGCTTAAACTTCCCTTAGAGCTTATAATCGTCAGGAAGATTCAGATTCCGTGGAATAGAGAGGCAGGTTTTGGAGCTGTAACTTTAGATGGTGAAGTCGCGATTAATCACTCCTTAGTTTCCAGATTAGGTTTAACTCAAGAGATGATTAGAGAGGCTGTTGCTGAAACAATGAAGGTAATTAGGGATCGAGCTGAAAAATTTCTCACTGGAAAACCTCTCCCAGAATTGAAGGGCAAATTTGTTTTCATAGTGGATGATGGATTAGCGTCCGGATACACAATGTTGGTCGCTGTTAAGACAATTAAGAAGCGTAACCCCAAAAAAGTCATTGTTGCTGTTCCAACAGCGTCTCTAGACGCCGTGAAGCTTCTTTCACCTAAAGTCGATAAAGTCATTTGCCTCAACCTTAGGTATGGCCCATACTACGCTGTTGCCGACGCCTATATGCGGTGGTACGATGTCTCGGACGAAGAAGTCATTGAACTGCTAAGAAGAGTCAGCAATAAAGAATAGATCGGCGAGATGGATGCTTCAATCCTTATTCTAAAAAAGAAAAGCTCAATAAGAAAGACTATACACAAAATATTCATCATCAAGAAAACCCTAAATCTACCCTAACTAACCAAATTAAATGTGGATCGGTAAGGGCCGGTAGTTCAGCCTGGTATGAACGCCTGACTTGCAATCAGGAGGTCGCGGG
>CAZHYI010000196.1:0-3059 GCA_964536595.1 uncultured Candidatus Bathyarchaeia archaeon | reverse complement strand
ACTTTTTCTTTAGACTTCTCAACTGAAACCTTAGCCCTTAAATCCACGGCGCAAGCTATAGCGGGTTCACCAAAAACAACGAAGTGCTCCCCGAAGAGTATGATCTTCCCAGGTGCGGAAGCAGTGACTCTCAAAGGAGCATTCACCCTTCATTTGAGGAGAGCTATGGAGGCGTAACCCACCACTGCGGAGAAGTCACCTGTCACGTCACCGCTGGTTTTGTAGCACAGTAACTTCCCGCTCTTTGCACCGAGAGCCTTGGCGGCAGCGATGGCTGAGATTGTTGGGCCGTAACCACACATGGAGACTGATCTCTCCTCAACGATCTCGTAGAGTAGCTTCTCATCCAGACTTGTAATGGCTTCTATTACTGCCTTATCCTTCTCGTTGGCTGAGGATTGAGGCTCATAATGCGTAAGGTCAGTGGATGCTATAACCACAGCGTTCCTGTTAAGGAGAGCCTTACCTACAGCCTCACCCACATTCAAGCTGCTCTCCAGATCCTGCATAAGGAAAGCTATGGGAACTATTCTTGGGGGAGAACTGTAAACATACTGTAGAAAGGGAAGTTGCACCTCTATTGAGTGCTCGTAGTTATGGGCTGAATCATCCACATCTATAATTCCAGACTCCCTAACTATCTTCCCAGCTAAATCACTATCCACAGATAAATCTCCAAGCGGAGTCCTCCATAAACCATCCTTATAAATCGAGATGGCACTCCCTAACCCAGTGTGGTTGGGACCTAGAAGTACCGCAACATCAGGCTTACCATCCGACGCTAAAAAGTGATAGGCGTGGGCAGCTACAGGCCCAGAATAAATATAGCCAGCGTGGGGAGATATGAGTGCTACAACCCTCTTTAGTGGAGTTTCAGATGTTTCGGGGAGGGAGCCAGGACCGAATCTATGTAGAAAACACCACTCAAGCTGACTCCTTAACCTATCCCTACCTCCATTATAGAATGATCCTGCATATCTTGGATATCTAACTCTAACCGACAACCGATTCACTCCCACCTAACTGAAAAGTGAATAAAACTATCTTTCATCGAATATTTGAAGTTTAATGTGCAGCGGCTACTATTAGCATTGAAATGTGAATTAGGCTTCCTCTTCCTCCTCTTCTTCCTCTTCCTCAACTTCAGATTTCTCTTCAGTCTCACTGGGTAATTTAAGCTCGAACTCCTCCATAGACACGGGTAAATCACCGTCCGGCGGAATATCGCCTCGCTCTCTAAGTATTTGTCGGGCGAGAAGCCAATAGATTACTGCTAGGGCTTTTCTTCCCTTATTGTTGGTTGGTATCGCTAAGTCGACGTCCCTTAGGTCATTGTCGGTGCTACAGAGAGCTACAACAGGAATTCCTAGGCTGGAGGCTTCCCTAACAGCTTGGGAGTCAGCTTTAGGGTCAGAAACTAAAATGACGTCAGGCTCCATACTATTGGGGTAGAGCGGGTTAGAGAAGGTTCCAGGTATGAACCTACCAGTGATCAATTTCGTCTTCGTTAATTCACTGAACTTTTCAGCCGGAACTTTAGCGTATAACCTACCAGCAACCACAACTATCTTTTCCGGGTCGAATCTAGCTAGGAACTTAGCTGCAACCCTGATTCTCTCATCAATCTTCTTAATATCAAGTACAAATAGGCCGTCCGGCCTTACACGATAAATGAATTTCTCCATATTCTTGGTTTTAGTTCTGGTGCCTATGTGGGTTCCCGCGGAGAGGAAAACCTCCCTCGGTATTAATAGTTCCTCCTCAACAGTCTCGGACATAGACATCAACCCTTAAAGTTTTATTTGAGCAATAGAGGCTTTATCCTCAAAGAGCCCCTCAATCCTTAATAACTCATTTATTTTAGCCACTCTCTCACCACCAACCACACCGCACTTTATTATGGGGCTTCGTAGACCAACAGCCAGATGGGAGATCTTAACGTCTGTTGTTTCGCCTGATCGGTGAGAAACAATCGTGACGTAACCGTGGCTTCTAGCCAACTTGATAGCTTCCCAAGCATCAGTTAGGGTTCCAACCTGATTAACCTTTATGATTATTGAGTTAGCTGACTTGAAGGATATTCCACGCTCAAGCCTCTTCTTATTCGTTACGTATAGATCATCCCCACAGATCAAGCATCCCTTAACAGCCTTAGTTAATTCAGCGAAACTCTCGAAATCGTCTTCATGGAATGGATCCTCAACATAACTCAAGTTATACTCATCAATAAGCTCTAGAATATACTCCAACTGCTCCTCTCTGCTTCTAGTCGTTCCTTCCCTAGAATAAACATAGAGCTCCTTCTCACTGTCCCATAGAGAAGAAGCTGCTACATCAACCCCAAAGGCGCACTTGACGCCTGACAGGTCAGAAACGCTATCCACAGCCTCCTTAACTATATTAAGGGCCTCTCTGTTACTGATGTTGGCGGTCCAAGCTCCCTCATCACCTCGACCTCCATTGAAGGAAACATCAGCTTTCTCAAGGAGCTCCCCCACTTTCCTATGGATCTTGAAGTTTAATTCAGCTGCCTCCTTGAAGGAGCTGGCGCCTACAGGGAGAACTAGAAACTCCTGTATGTCAGGAGCCTTTCCACGTGTATGTTTACCTCCACCTAGAACGTTGCCTAGTGGTAGAGGTAACTGAACTTCAATGTTACCGCCTAAATACTGACACAGGAGCATGTCATAGGAGTCTGCTGCTGCTTCAGCTGCCCCAAGGGATATTGCGAATGCCACGTTACCGCCTATGTTGCTGAAATTTTCTGTACCATCAATGTCATGGAGGGTGAAGTCTAAACCTCCCTGATCTTCAGCATCCATACCTATAAGTTCCGGAGCAACAATATCCTCAACTTTTCTGATGGCTTCTTCTACTCCACCCTCAGGGAAGGGTATAACCTCACTCTTCCCTCTACTAGCGCCTGAGGGAGCTGAAGCAACTCCCAAACCACTTTCAGTCTCAACTTCAACCTCAACAGTCTCTCTTCCCCTACTGTTATAAATTTTTCTTGCTCTTATATCCTTAATTATGGCAGACAGCACTCATACCTCCAATCA
>CAZHYI010000195.1:0-3063 GCA_964536595.1 uncultured Candidatus Bathyarchaeia archaeon | reverse complement strand
GTTCTTCTTCCACGCTATGGGTGGAAGGGAAGGGCTGGTAGATACAGCTGTCCGAACTCAACAGAGCGGTTACATGCAGAGGAGGCTTATAAATGCATTGGAGCACTTGAGAATAGAGTATGATAGTACTGTCAGATCTTCCAATGGAGACATAATACAGTTCAAATATGGAGAGGACGGTGTAGACCCGGCTAAGAGTGACCATGGAAAGGCTGTGAATGTCTCCCGTTTAGTGGAGCAGATAAGAATAATGTTCGAGAAGGGTAAGCCGGCTGAGCCAGAGTTTATAGAGAAAAAGCTAAAGGCTGTTGAGGGTGAACTCACTCCCTTATTGGTGGAGGAGTTGAGAAAGGAGCTTCTGAAAGTGAAGCTGCCAAGGAAAGCTGTTGAGAAAGCTATAAAGTCTACGATTGAAAACTATAGGAAAGCTTTAGTGGAGCCTGGAGAAGCTGTTGGTGTAGTGGCTGCTCAATCTATAGGTGAACCTGGAACCCAAATGACGTTGAGGACATTCCACTATGCGGGAGTTAGGGAGCAAAACGTAACTTTGGGTCTTCCAAGACTAATTGAGATTGTGGATGCACGTAGGGAACCATCAACGCCTATAATGACGATTAGACTTAATGAAGAGTATAAGAGGAGTAGAGAGAAGGCTACTGAGATAGCGAGGAAGATAATAGCGACAACCGTTAAGGATATAGCGCAATCAGTCTACATTGATCCAACGACTGAAGAGGTTATTGTTGAGCTGGATCCATTCATGATGAAGGATAGAGCGGTTAGCAGTGAGGAAATAAAAGAAGCATTGAAGATCCCGCATTGTGACATAACGGTTGAAGAGAAAAGAATAATAGTTACTCCAAAGAAAGAGATGGAATTGAGGAAACTCGTGGATAAAATAACGTCATACCATATTAAGGGTGTGCCGGGCATAAGCAGAGTGTTAGTTACAGAAGAGGAGGATGAATGGGTCATCCGAACCGACGGGTCCAACTTACATAAAGTCTTAGAGGTGGAAGGTGTGGATCCAACTAGAACAACAACGAATCACATCCAAGAGATAGCTAAAACGCTTGGTATAGAGGCTGCACGTAACGCTATAATTAATGAGGCTGTTGGCGTGCTTGAAGAACAAGGATTAGATGTGGATATACGTCACGTTATGCTTGTGGCAGATATAATGACCCATACAGGTGAGGTTAGGCAGATAGGTCGCCACGGCATTAGCGGAGAAAAAGCGAGCGTTCTTGCCAGAGCAGCATTTGAGATAACGGTACCGAATCTTGTAGATGCTGCTGTGAAAGGTATGAGTGACCCCCTCAAGGGGGTCACTGAAAATGTTATAGTGGGCCAGTCTATACCTATAGGAACAGGCCTCGTAGATCTATATATGTCAACATTGAGTGGAAGTGAAGAGCAGAAATGATTGACCTCAATAGAGAGTTGGGAAGGATAATTAAAACAGGAAGAGTCTTTATGGGCTATAGAAGTACCATAAAGAATATTCTTCTTGGAAGAGCCCGCCTTGTCATAGTTGCCGAAAATTGCCCTAAAGAATTTAAATGGAAGATTGAGAATTATTGTAAATTAGCTGGGATCCCCCTCTTAAATTATAATGGTTCAGGAAGAGAGTTGGGATCCGCATGTGGTAAACCATTCCCGGTTTCGGTATTAGCTGTGAGAGAAGTTGGAGATTCAAAAATATTAGAGCTGTTGGAGAAAGAGTGAGATGAGTAGCAGGATAAAGATAACGAGTGATGAGATGAAGTATATTGCACTCTTTGAAAGTATAACGGGAACCACGGTGCGTGACTGTATAATAGACAAGAGCTTGAATAGAATCATATTTATTGTCAAGGAAGGCGAAGCTGGAATGGCTATTGGCAAGCGAGGGAAAAACATTCGGATATTAGAGAGCATGACCGGAATGAAGCATGAAGTTATAGAGCACTCTGAAAATCCTGTCCAATTCATCAAGAACTCCCTTAAACCAGCGAGAGTGAAGGAGATAAGAATAATAGAGAGGCCGAATGGGAAAACCATTGCTGTTGTCTCTGTGAACCCTAAGGATAAGGGAGTAGCGATCGGTAAGAATGGTAGAAACGCTGAGAGGGTTAGGTTTTTAGCTAAAAGATATTTCCAGATAGATAACGTCTCAATCACTTAACTGACGAATAACACATAAATATGAGGCTGCTTATTTTTGGTTTAAATTGAGGTTTAGATATGACTTCGAAATCACCGAGAGGCGAATTCGCTGCGAGATCCCTAATCAGGAAAAGGAAGAAGTTTAGGTGGAGCGATATATACTACAAGCGCCGCATGCTTAGGTTAGATGTTAAATCTGACCCGCTTGAAGGAGCCCCTATGGCTCGTGGAATAGTGCTTGAGAAGGTTGGTGTTGAGAGCAAGCAACCGAACAGCGCCATAAGGAAATGTGTGAGAGTTCAATTAATTAAGAATGGTAAAGTTGTAACAGCGTTTCTCCCTGGAGACGGGGCACTGAATGTTGTTGATGAGCATGATGAAGTTATAATTGAAGGTATAGGTGGAAGTAGAGGAAGAAGCATGGGTGACATCCCAGGCGTAAGATATAAAGTCATAATGGTTAATGGAGTCTCCTTAAAGGAGCTTGTTTTGGGGAAGAAGGAGAAACCTATGAGGTAGCCGCTTGGAGGATAAAGCATTGAGCGCAAAGAAAAATCCGCAAAAAACGATTCCCTTCAAATTGTTTGGTAAATGCAGTTTTGAGGGAATAGAGGTTCAGGATCCAGGGTTAAAGAGGTATATCTCCTTAAAGCCTGTACTGATACCTCACAGCATGGGACGGCATGAACACGCTAAATTCAAGAAGTCTGAAGTTAACATTGTTGAGAGGCTGGTGAATGTAATGATGAGGCCGGGACATGCCGCTGGGAAAAAGGCGAAGGCTATAGCCGTGGTGAAGAATGCTTTTGAGATAATACATTTGAGAACTGGCAAAAACCCGATTGAGGTTTTGATTAGGGCTATTGAGAATGCAGCTCCCTGCGAAGACACCACTAGAATAAGTTATGGTGGAAT
>CAZHYI010000194.1:1229-3074 GCA_964536595.1 uncultured Candidatus Bathyarchaeia archaeon | reverse complement strand
CGTGTTCGCCTCAACGATTACTCAGCATTAACACGTAAGGTAATGGAATTACTTAGTTTAAGTAACGAGGAAATGGAGAAACTCTCAGAAATCTCTAAACTTTATGTGAAGAAGTTCAGTTGGTTAAAAGTTGCAGAAAGAGATATAAACATAATTTGCAAAGGGACACTTCTTTTCTAATTCTCAAAATTATTAATTATAGCGTCTATAATCCTCTTGCTTGCATTCCCGTCTCCTAAAGGATTGCTCCAATCAATGTTTTTTGATAGCATCAATTTTGTCTTTTCAATTATGTCTTTAGGGTCTGTTCCAGCTAAGATGTTGGCGCCTACATTTATTGTTTCAGGTCTTTCTGTGTTGTTTCTGAGAGTTACGCATGGCACACCTAAAATGCATGCTTCTTCTTGTACACCTCCAGAGTCTGTTAGTATTAGTCTTGCGTACCGTTCTAATTGAAGGAAGCTGAGGTAGTCTAGGGCTTCAATGACTTTTATGCCGTTGGATTTGAAGTTTACTAGTCTTAAGCAATCTTCTGATCTTGGATGGATTGGATATATAATTGGTAACCCGAACTCCTCATGTAGACTCTCCATTCCTTTAAGTAGCCTTGAGAATCTTTGATCGTCATTAACGTTCTCTTGCCTATGAATAGTTGTTAGGAAGTACTCTTTAGCTTTAAGCTCCATAAAATTCAGTACGCCTCTATACTGCTCTATAAGTTTAAGTTTCTGATAGATCACGTCCACTATGGTATTGCCGCACACAAATATCTTATCATCAGGTATTCCTTCATTCAGTAAGTTACAACGAGATATTTCTGTGGGAGCAAAGAGCAAGTCTGAGCAGTGATCTACAAGTGTCCTATTAATCTCTTCAGGCATAGTCCTATCATAACTTCTTAAGCCAGCCTCCACATGACCAACCTTTATGCCAAGCTTAGTAGAAACTAAAGCGCCAGCCAAAGTTGTGTTCGTATCTCCCTGAACCAGAACTATGTCAGGCCTCTCCATTCTTAGAATTTTCTCAATCCCTATGAGCATTCTACCAGTCTGTTCACCATGCCCCCCAGACCCTATATTCAGTTTGTAGTCCGGTTCGGGAAGGTTAAGTTGCTTAAAGAATATGCTATCCATATTATATGAGTAGTGTTGACCAGTATGTATCGTGAAGAAGTTTAACCCTAACTCTTCACAGAGTTGAATGATAGGCGCCATCTTTATGAATTCAGGCCTAGTCCCCAACACGAAGCATATCCGCATCTCTGCACGCCCAATTTTTTAAGATAGATTTAATGAGAGGTTATCCATTTACCAATAAAAATTTTAACCTTTTCTGGAGCATTCAAAAGCTGAAAAATGCAATGAATTTCTGAAATTTCCTTTTCGGAAGCTCTATAGAAAAGTAATTAGCCTGTAGACGCCTATTTTCTGGTTAGTTATGAAAGGTAAATTTATATTTGGAAGAGTAAGTAAGGAGTGTTACTTAGTTCTATTGATGGTTCTACTAGGTTTTCTGTTTTATCTTTGGATGTTTCTTCGTGAATGGTTAATAACAGGGATCGATGGCCCCTACTATCTCATACAGATTAGAAGTTTATTGAGAGATGGCGTCCTACTTTATGGTGATCCGCCTTTAGCCTTCTATCTTTTAGTTCCCTTCAGCCTCCTCCTGGAAGATGTAATGTTTGGGGTTAAGGTTGGAGTATCCTTTCTCTGCGCCTTAACGGTGATACCGACATATATATTGATGAGGAGGGTCGGAAACTCTATTCGGACCGGATACTTAGCTATGATATTCACATTGTTTTCGGCTCCCTACATTAGGATGCTGAGTGACTTTATGAAG
>CAZHYI010000194.1:0-1129 GCA_964536595.1 uncultured Candidatus Bathyarchaeia archaeon | reverse complement strand
GATATTCACATTGTTTTCGGCTCCCTACATTAGGATGCTGAGTGACTTTATGAAGAACGCTATCGGAATACTCTTCCTTTTCTCCTTCATTTACTGCCTAGACAGATTTGTATTCTCCAATTACAAGATTAAAATGCTATCCTTAGCGTCACTATTTATAGTTTTAACCGGCTTAACTCATATTCTCGATTTCGGCTACGCCATTCTCCACCTAGCCATATACACAATTCTGGTTTTAACATTAAATCTGGATAGGAAGCGCATCCTAGAGGGAGTAAGTCTCATTCTACCTGTAACGCTCTCCTTTATGATTACTGCCGTTACCTTTTTCAGCGACTTATTCATAGACTTCTATAAGATCATATCATTCCTTAAGGATGTGGCTTCCCTTCCTGCTGGTGAAACTGCGCATTCAACTCCGCAATTCATTAAGAGAGGAATAAAGCCGAAGCCCTTTCCACCATCTATTCCATTCTCCCTCCCTATAGTTGGAGGTTGGATCTTCATTTTATTCTTAATGATTTTGGGGGTCGTTCTTTCAGTCTATTCATGGAGGAGAAATAGAAGAGACCTCCCGATTATAGCGTCAGTGACGTTAGAGCTTGCCGTTATATCCTTCCCTGCGATTCCGAATGAGTGGTTGGGGAGACTTCTACTCATGATCATGATACCTACAATTATCCTCTTGAGTTATGGATTTCAGAGGCGTACTGGCTATTTAGAGGAGGTAAGATTAAACTCTTGAATGTGTTAGTTATTTTTTGCATAGTAGCTTTTGCACTGCAAAGTTTTAACATGGCCTTAAAGGTTCATCCAACCATAAAGCCCCATTGAGTATAGGGACCTAGAGGAAATGAAGGGTTTAATTCCTCCAGACTCTATAGTTGTGGTTCCCTTAGGTTTTAGATGTTGGGTTCAGTACGTGATCGAGGTTGATGTTGGGGAACCGTCACCTGAGATTTGGCAGTCCTACACACGTTTTTGGTGTATATCGTAAAGGCAACTACCAAATATACCATTAAAAATAATATATGTAGGTAAAGTGCTTATTCTCGCTGAGTTGAGAAGGATCTAGCCGCTACCTGTGATACCTGAATAGTTTATATCTGGATAGGCGGGGCCAACCAGT
>CAZHYI010000193.1:0-3092 GCA_964536595.1 uncultured Candidatus Bathyarchaeia archaeon | reverse complement strand
GAAGCGAAAGATAGGCTTTTAACGTCGAAATGAACAAGTGTTAATTTAATATTCCCTCTACTATTAACGTCCTTTAACAATGGTAAATCAATCTTGATCGCGCACATCGATAGTTTATACCTCTATACTTTTACCTTCCCTTGAAATCTAAAAAGATTATTTAAAAAAGGTAATTTATTTACCCATCAACGAAGCTTAATTTTTATCACTTTTCATTTTATGAATGAGATTTTTTAAGAGTGCTTTGTATTGCATCACCATCTTTTTCACTTTCTCTCTAGATTTTCCTTCAGCATAAATTCTTATGGCAGGTTCTGTTCCGCTTGCTCTGATAAGGATGGCGCTTTTATCTTGGAAGTATGCTTTGACACCATCTATTTTCTCTGTAGGTAAACCCTCAAATTCTTTAGCGATTTCATCGATAACTACGCCTTTAATGTTGTGTGGACATTCAACCTTATCCTTCATTATGTAGTAGTAGGGTAATTCAGAGATTAATTGAGACAGAGTGCTCTTCACCTCAGCCATTAGGTTTAGTATGAGGCCAGTCGTCATGGTTCCATCTCTCACTGGGATATGAGGCCCATAAAACACTCCACCATTCTCTTCCCCACCTAACTCCGCTTTTAACTCCTTCATCTTATGTGAAACCTCTACGCTACCTACTTTCGTAAGCACTAATTTACCGTTATATGTCTCAACTATCTCTTTTATTAGGGATGACGAACTTACCGGCGTAACTATGATTGATTGAGGGTTCCGCTTCAGAAAGAATTTAGTTATGAGGGCAAAAGTCTTATCTCCCCAATGAATAGTTCCCTTTTCATCAACAAAGATCGATCTATCTCCATCCCCATCCAGCGCAACTCCGAGATCAGCTCCGAGAGACTTAACAGTTTCAGCTAGAACATTTAAGTTTTCGGGTCTGGGTTCAGGAGGTCTTGAGGGGAAACTCCCATCGATCTCAGCATTTATCATGTATACTTTGCAGTTAAGTGACTGTAGAAGCTTTGGTAGGCATAGAGTCCCGACCCCATTACCCGGATCGACCACCACACGGAAACCCGCTTTTTTAATTAGATCTATATTTAAGTGACTCTTAACACCCTCAAGGTAACTATCGAAGATATTGCGTAAGCCATAACACTCCCCTGTCTCATTCCAAGCTGCTCTTCTGAATTTTTCTTCGAAGAATATCTTTTCTATTTGATCCTCCTCGTTCCGATATATCTCTACGCCGTCTCCTCCAAGAACTTTTATGCCGTTATATTTAGGCGGATTATGTGAAGCAGTTATGATGACACCTCCATCCACATCGTTCTTCTTAACCGTATATTGAATCGTTGGGGTTGGAGCCATACCTACATTGTATACGGTGCATCCAGCTGAAATTAAGCCGCTTATTACTGCAGAAAGGAGCATTGGGCTTGTTAGTCTTCCGTCGCTCCCAGCGATTATTTTTCCACCATTGAAATAGCTTCCTACAGCAACGCCGATCTTGGCGATAAATTCAGGAGTTAACTCTATATTCGCAACTCCTCTTATTCCATTGGTTCCGAAAAGCTTTCCCATAGTTGTACATATATCACTTTTTCTTGATAATAGTATCTATTATGATCTATAAAGAAACAGCGGAATCCACGTTCCCATCGCTATTTTCAACCTTCCATTAAATTCTCCATAAGAAATAAGCTGAATTTTTACACGGAAACGGCGAGGGGTACTTAGGAGATTTTAACATTTTTAGTGTAAAAAGATTTTATATTTCCCCTCTTTTTTAAACGAGTAGTGTATATATGAAAGTTAGAGGGTTGAAGGTTGATTTCATACGAGGTCCCAGATCCATTAGGAAAGGGGAAAGTGGAAGTAGTCTATCGATCTGAACTTTTTGAGCCTAACAGACTTTTAAAGAGGGGGAAGGTTAGAGATGTATGGGATGCGGGGGAGTATCTTTACATATTCTCTTCAGATAGAGTATCATCATTTGATTGTGTGTTACCCACATTAATACCTCATAAAGGGACAAGTCTCCATGCACTATCAGTTTACTGGTTCAAAAAGAGCAAGAAGGTCTTTCCTAACCATTTTGTTGAGTCAGTCGACTCAAGAACTATGAAGGTTCTCAAAGCTGAGAGAATAGACGTTGAATGGATAGTTAGGGGGTACCTGTACGGCTCTCTCTGGAGAGCGTATAGTAAAGGAGAAAGAGAGCTTTACGGTATTAAGCTTCCCCAAAGTCTTAGATTAGCTGAGGAACTTCCAGACTTAATATTCACTCCAACAACGAAAAGTGATGTGGGGCATGATGTAGCTATCTCTAGAGAGGAGGCTATTAGGAAGGGATTGGTGACTAAAGACGAGTGGAGGTTGCTGGAGGAGGCGTCTTTCAGGCTTTATGAGTTTTATAGGGACCACGCGAAAAAGAAGGGGATAATACTGGCTGATGTAAAGATGGAGTTTGGTAGGTGTAAAGGTGAACTTATACAGATTGATGAAGCACCAACCCATGACTCTGCACGCTTATGGGATATATCTAGATATAGGGTTGGTGAGAAGCAGGAGGCTTCATGTTTAGATAAAGAGTTCCTTAGGGAATACCTCAGAAGAGCCGGATTTAGTGGAGAAGGAGCTCCACCCGATCTGCCTTGGCCAGTAGTTGTTGAGGTTTCCAAAAGGTGTGTTGGAGCCTATCGTGTATTGTCATGTCAAGCGAAGATTTCAGACTTTAACCTTAAAACGCTTGATGAGCTAATGGAGGAACTCAAGTGAATGGGTTCTGAATCATTCGGTTTTGAAGATTTTCTTTCCGTGTTCACTTGGCGTTATGGCAGTAAGGAAATGAGGAGGATATTTTCTGAAATCCATTACAGAGAGATATGGAGGAAGATTTGGGTAGCTCTAGCTGAAGCTCAAAGAGAGTTTGGCTTAATTTCAGATGAGGAAGTTAGAGACCTAAAGTCTAAGATGACTCGTGAATTCATAGATTTGAAGCGTGCACATGAACTTGAGAAGAAGATTAAGCATGACGTTATGGCTGAACTTAGAACTTACGCGGAGCAGTGTCCAGTCGGTGGCGGGAAATTACATCTTGG
>CAZHYI010000192.1:0-3094 GCA_964536595.1 uncultured Candidatus Bathyarchaeia archaeon | reverse complement strand
ATAACTTCTCATTTAGAAGAGAAGGGGTTAAAGTTCGAGATTTACGATAAGGTGGAGGCTGACCCAACCATTGAGGTTGCAGAAGAGGTTGCTAAGGTTGCTCGTGAAGGGAACTATGGAGCTGTTATAGGTTTAGGTGGAGGAAGCTCCATGGATATGGCGAAGGTAGCCTCCTTCAGTGTTGCGAATCCGGGAAACATAAGAGACTATGTCGGAAGAGGGCTTGTAAAGCAAAGGGGAATCCCAATTATCTGCATACCAACAACAGCTGGAACTGGGAGTGAAGTTACAATGGTCTCTGTCGTAACTCTTGGAAAAATAAAGAGAGCAGTTATTTCTCCACACTTAATGCCAGACGTCTCAATTGTAGATCCTAAACTCACAGTTACTTTACCGCCCCGCCAAACAGCTGGATCCGGATTGGACGCTCTTAGCCACGCCATTGAAGGAATACTGTCTATACTAGCTAACCCACTAAGCATGTCTCTAGGCCTGGAAGCTGTAAGACTCATCTCAGAGAACCTTAGGGTAGCATTCCATAATGGTAGAGATCTCGAAGCCAGATACCATATGTCACTGGCAGCCACTATTGCGGGGCTATCATTTAATGATCCTGGAGTGCTTTATGGACACAGTATAGCACAAACCTTCAGCCCAATGTATAATGTCCCCCACGGAATCTCCTGCGCCATGACGCTTCCCTACATAATGGAGTTCTATATCCCCGTAGTTCCTGAAAAGCTAGCTCTAATAGCTGATGCAATGGGCCAAGACATCTTCGGGTTAGACCTATTTGAAGCTGCAAAGGCTGCTGTAGAAGCCGTTTTGAAACTTAATGAAGACTTAAAAATTCCGACTTTACAGGATGTAGGTGCACAGAAGGATGAGCTTCCCGAAGTAGCTAAGATATGCGTTGAAGAGTGGACTAGACCTAACAGTCCAAGACAATTAACTGAAGAAACGGCATTAGAGATTCTAAATAAAATGTGGAGAGGATCAATAGATTAACAGCATCAACCATTAATTTCAAATTAAACATCTGGAAGCTGAATAGCCGCAACTTCAAGTTTAGTTAGTTCACATAAGATTTTTATCAACTATAAACTCTCTTTTTAGTGGTGGCTGAGAAATGAATGTTCCAGATGAGTTATGTGCAGATATGATCTTGA
This sequence comes from uncultured Candidatus Bathyarchaeia archaeon, assembly GCA_964536595.1. Taxonomy (GTDB): domain Archaea; phylum Thermoproteota; class Bathyarchaeia; order Bathyarchaeales; family B24-2; genus CAZHYI01. The sequence goes on along the minus strand of CAZHYI010000192.1, from coordinate 1,925 downwards.
TGAACGGTGTAGTAATTACAGTTGATGAGAAAGACACTATAGCTGAAGCTGTAGCCATAAAAGACGGCAAAATATTGATTGTTGGAAAGAATGAGTATGTTATGAGGGCTTCAGGCTCTAAAACCAAAGTTATAGATTTGAAGGGTATGGCACTTCTCCCAGGATTTATTGATGCCCACAATCACCTATCCCTAGCCGCAGCGGATTATGTAGGCGTAGACTGCAGCCCCGACTCAGTTCATTCGATAAAAGAGATGATGGAGCGTATAGCTGAAGAGGCTAAAACTAAACCTAAAGACGTATGGATTAGAGGGGTAAACTATGATGATGCCAGACTTGAAGAGAAGAGACATCCAACCAGATGGGACATTGACGAGGCAGTGAATGATCACCCCGTAATCCTAATCCATAGAGGCTACCATATAGCTGTAGTCAATAGCTTAGGACTAAAAATGTTAGGAATAACAGAGGATACTCCGTCTCCTCCAGGTGGAGAGTACGGCAGAGACCCAGCAACAGGCAAGCTTAATGGTATTCTGTACGAAAACGCTTGGTTCGATCTCTGGGGTAAAGAGCATTCCCCCCTAACCATTGATGAGAGGGACTTCATGCGTGGCGTAAAGGCCATGTGTGAAATGTACGTGAAGGCTGGAATAACCAGTATTAATGATCCATGGATACTTCCATCAAACCTCAGAGCATTACAGGAGGGAGTTAGGCGTGGAGAGATACCGATCAGAATCAACATGCATATTATACATACGTATCTAGAAGAGTTAAGGAGGCTCGGTATAAAGAGAGGGTTCGGCAATGACAGACTTAAGATCATGGCTGTGAAGGCTGTGCTTGACGGCTCAGTCTCGGGATTAACAGCTGCCCTATACGACCCATACCTCCATAAACCTGATGATAGAGGCATCCTACTCATGAGTAAAGAAGAATTGAAAGAGATAATTTATAAGATTCACACCTCAGGACTACAGGTTTCGATCCATGCGAACGGTGATAAGGCATTGGATATTCTTCTAGATGTTTATGAGGAAGTTCTCAGGGAGCATCCTATGGAGGATCATCGACATAGAATTGAACATTGCTCCCTCCTCAACCCAGAAAGAATCGAGAGAATTAAGAAGCTTGGTCTGGTCCCAGTAATCTTCGCAGCATACCCATACTATCACGGAGATAAAATAATACCTGCATTCGGCCCTGAAAGGGTTAAGTGGCTCATGGCATGCAGATCACTCCTCGATGCAGGAATTAAAGTGGCTGGTCACTCAGACTATCCAGCCTCACCCTACAACCCACTCCTTGGAATACACAGCGTCGTTAATAGGAGAACTGAGAAGGGATTACCGTTCTCGCCGGAGCAAGCCGTAACAGTAAAAGAAGCTATAAGGATGTACACTATTAATGCAGCTTACACATCCTTCGATGAGAATGTAAAGGGCTCTATTGAGCCAGGAAAATTTGCGGATTTAGTCGTTCTAGAGAAGAACCCATTAGAAGTGAGTAAAGAAGAGATTAAGGACATTAAGGTAGCAATGACTATAGTGGATGGAAAAATAGTGTATCAAGACCCAGAGTTATTCAAGAAGCAATAAAATCACTAAACTTTTTAAACTTCCATTCTCCATCCTCCAGATGCCGTGTAGAAGTTAAGGTTTTTATTATTGAGGAAGCGATTATACTCACATGAACAATCAAGCTTTTATGGACATCTCAATATTCCGATGCCCCTACTGCGGCAAACTATACGCCGACTCATCATGGTACATTGTGGAGTTAGGGTCAGATATCGAGTGCGGAGTGTGTCATGAAGAGTTTAACCCCTCTAAGATGCTTAAGGATAGAGTGATCTTATCATTAAAGGTGAATGATGAGGATAAAGTCAGTGAAGTAACTATTCTTAAACATATTAAAGATTT
>CAZHYI010000191.1:0-3095 GCA_964536595.1 uncultured Candidatus Bathyarchaeia archaeon | reverse complement strand
CAGTATTTTTTCTTCATACTAAGATTCTCAACAATTAGAAGCTTCTATAAATGAGCAGACGCTTCATTAAAATCGAATTTTTATACCTGTAAGTAAGAATAATTCTGGAGGTGAATAGTTTGCCTATTTTGAGCGGTAAGGACTGTGAGATTGAAGCTGCACTCGAGGTTGCACGGTTGATGGTTGCTAGTGCAAGAACAGCTCCTAAAGCTAGAGGGGTTGATAATATAGTGACAGCTATAGTTACTGGTGAGGAGAAGGATGAGTTAGCTGAAGCTATGGAGCGTAAGATGGAGAGTAAGAAGAACCCTATCACAGCATTTAAGAAGGATGCTGAGGCTGTACGTAAGTCGCTGGTTGTTGTCTTAATAGGTGTGAAGGGAACTATGCCTAAGCGACCCGAGAACCCCTTGAACTGTGGAGCCTGCGGGTACAGCTCATGTGCTGACTTCATTAAGGCTGAAAAGAGGAGAGGTGAAGACTTCACTGGGCCAATCTGCATATTTGAAGCTATGGATCTCGGGATAGCTTTAGGATCCGCTGTTAAGATGGCTAGCGAGATGAATGTTGATAATCGCCTTATGTACACGGTAGGTGCTGCGGCTAAAGAGCTGAATTTTCTAGATGCTGATGTGATAATTGGGATCCCTCTCTCGGTTGAGGGTAAAAACATATATTTTGACAGAAAATAAAGGTCTTTCAAGATCGGTGTAGTCTATGTTCGTCGTAGGAATAGTTGGAAGCCCCAGAAAGAATGGACGAACCAATGAGCTAGTCACAGCTGCTCTGGAGGGAGCAAAGTCTAAAGGAGCAGAAATTAAGAAAATATACCTAGTAGACTACGAGATTAAGCCCTTCCTCGGCACCGGGGGATCGGAGGAGGCTTTCTCCTACTGTCCCGAAGAGCTGAGTAGAATCTGCAGTGAAGCTGACGCCATAATTTTAGGTGCTCCAGTCTATTGGGGTGATATTAATGGGTTAACCAAGGACTTCATGGATACTGTGAGAATTGAGAATGCGAATGGGAAGTACGCGCTTGGAATATCGATTGCTGGAGGTACAGGTAAAGGCTTACTTTCAGGAATTCAATCCATCTACCACTTCTTCTTCCACAGACAGTTTAGGGCGATAGATCCAACACCTGTTTCAAGGTTCAACTATGGAGAAGCGCTTAAGCTGCTGAGAGAGAGGGGAGGAAAGATAGCTGAACTCTCCAAGAAGAAGGTTCCTTTCCCAGGAGAAACTGTGGAGGAGCGGTGGCCTTACGTTACAGCTTACTATGCGTCATTACCATATTTAAGGTGTGATATGGTGGATGAGTTTATCATGTTAGCTGAAGATCTCATCAAATCTTTTAGCGGGAAGGATGTAGAGGCGGCGAAGGCTGAGCTTAAGGAGGCTTTAAGACTGATAGATGAAGGGAGGAGGAGTGAAGCCGCAATACATGCTGTTAGAGCATACCAGACACTTTACTATTCACCATGATGGAGAATTAAGCGTTGATTTTTATGCTTAATAGAAATTGAAGCGTTGTAGACTGAATGGTTTAGAGTCCTAAAAACTTAGTTAGCATGTTCATAAGCAGCCCTATAATCATGCCTAGAAGGAAGAACATAACGTTCCTCCTCCTCTCCCTCCTTAACTCACACTTCAATATTCCTATCTGTCTAGCTATCCCACGAATTCTTCTATCTTCGAAGGGTGTACTCATAAGTTTTGAGAGATTTAAGAGACTTCCTTAAAAACTTATCGCTTCAACCTCTCTTGTATACCAAGAAATATTTAAGGCGCTTTAACGGGAGATCCGCAGTACTCAATCGCTGCAAGTGCACATACCTTGGCCAGAGTAACCAAGTTTTCTATTTCAACATGTTCCTTGTCTGAGTGGGGGGCGCCTCCCGGACCAAAACAGATCGTAGTTATTCCTTCCGGATTATACTTCCGATGCCACGCTGTGGCTCCTCTATTGAACCAGCGGGCGTCTCCTTGGCTTGGGTACCCGGTAGGCTTAACGCTTTTTCCTGTGACAGTGCTTAATGCTTTCAGGAAACTCTTTACAATGCGTTCTTCAGGTGATATTTCCCATGCGCTGGGTTCTCCCACCAGATTAAGCTTGAAGTCAAATGGGAACTTCTCCTTCAGTCTCTCTAACATAGACTGAAACTCTCTTCTCACAGTCTCCTTGCTCTCTCCAGGCAGCATGCGTCGCATACCGGTAATTAAGCAGCTTGTCGGTACAGTGTTGTGTTGCGGATTGGAAAAATCTGCGCCTACAACCCTCCCTAAATTTATGGTGGGGCTGCCCAGGAGAGGATGAACCTTTTTACTTAACTCATCATTCATTCTTTTCAGTTCCATAATGACTTCAGCCTGCCAAAACAAAGGGTTCAAATTGAGAGGTCTCTCGGTTTCGTGATAAATCCGATCCGCGCCCAAAATCGTGATTTCGAAACGAACATTTGTCTTGTTAGCTATCGCTACTTGAAGAGGAGGACTACACTCTAAAACTACGCCAGCGTCGACTCGAAAACCGCTCTCTATCAATCTTTTTGCACCATTCTTCCATACACTACCATCAGGCTTAGGTTCAGCCTGCTCTTCCCCAACACACCCAACAATGAAGAGGTCGCCCTCAAGTTCAATTCCCAAATCAAGCAGCGTCTTAACAACTATGGCTGCAGAAGCTAAACTTCCCTTATTATCCGCTGCCCCTCTACCATAAATTCGTCCCTCCCTCCAATCAATACTTGGCGGAACACAATTTCCCCGAGGTATAGTGTCGAGGTGGCCCTGTAACATGAGATTTGCTCCATGCCCTTTACCCTCGATTTTAGCTATAACATTAGAACGGTTATTCTCCACAGGCTGTAACTTCACTTCTAACCCTAACTTCCTTAAGTACTCCGCATAGAAATCTACAGCTTCTTTTTCATATCCCGTCTCACTATCAATTTTAACAAGGTCTAATGTGAGTTCAGCAATATCTCTCCTAGCACACTCAATATAACTCATAATTTTCGATAGATCAGACAAAAACTTCACCTTAATGACGAAATATAATTTCCAGCATAGTAAGTTTTAAGGTTTCCCAAAAA
>CAZHYI010000190.1:0-3129 GCA_964536595.1 uncultured Candidatus Bathyarchaeia archaeon | reverse complement strand
GGTATATAGCGAATACTCTATCCTTAACTAGCCCGAACCTCATTCCATGCGCTCTCAAACCTAATAGGTATTCTTTCCTATGGATCTTACTGACTGTGAATAGGGCTGAATCTGGGCATCTGGTTAGAATCTTGAATGTTAATGGAAACTCTAGATCCCTAATCAGTCTAAGCCCCTCATAGAAGGAGTCGGGATATCCACCCCCAGCTTTAAGTTCGAAATCGTCAAGGTTAAGTTTCTCTGAGGTTCCACAAAGGTTCTTGTGTAGTATTCCTCCCTGTCTCCCCGGTTCTGTGGAGTGAACGAATATTGCCTGCACTAGGCTCGGGTGTAGCCATGCGAAGAGAGCGCTTCTCAAAAAGGACATCCAGTCATGAGGTGAGAAGAGATCTGCCTCAGACATCTTGTAGGGTGAAGGTACAACCGCAAAGTTCGTGAAGTATCTAGGTGCCAAGTAAAGTTCAGAGGGCGATAAATACTCCACGTCTATCCCGTACTGATGCATAATATCGTACGTCCATGCATAAGCTATATCCAAATCGACGTCTGAAGAAGGCCTCCTTATAATGACCCCCTTAAAGTTTTCTCTGATGGGCAATTCAGGTCTGAAGTGCATCGAGAACGTTTTAACATCAAAGTCCCTAGTGACGAGTCTAGGGTAAAGGTTATTGTGGAACGTAGCTAAACCGCCTACAGCACCGACTCCTGCCTCATAAGAGTCTACTCTTAGTCTAATTTTGTTCAAGTTTTCACCTAACGTTGAAAAACCATTCTTTTATAAGCTCTTAAATCTTTCCTAATAGCCCTCTACAACAAAGATCCTATTTAGATTTTATGAACTTGAATTACAACATACTTACGCCTCCAGTTTTCGCTGTTTCACTTTACATAAAATAGTCGGAAACGAGACTTTTACAGTGTATACTCGAGCTTATTTCCACCAAATTTAAAATTATCCGCTTACTAGAGTAATTAGTTTGAAGAAAGAACGAACTTTCAATTGGGGGAGTAATTATTTCAGGAATTTATAAGCCTGAATCATTACGAGTTATAATTCCGGTTGGCGGGAGAGCTAAACGCCTTTTGCCTCTAACGGCTGAGGTCTCAAAGGCTTGTGTTAGGCTTCTAAATCGACTGCTAATCGAGATTTCCCTATTGACCTTAGCTAGGCAGGGAATTCGGAACTTCATCTTCGGAGTGAAAGGCTACACCAATTATAAGAGTCTGCATGACCATTTCGAGTCAGGCATCGGTTTCTCAGCTAAGTACGGTATTCAACCTCGGGTACACATAAAGTATCAACCTAACATTGAGGATTGTGGAAGTGCAGATTCGGCGCGCATAAACATTGAGTATTACGATGTTAAAGATCCAGTTTTCGCTGTTCAAGGCGATAACATTTTTGATATAGACCTCGAAGCAATCTTATCCTTCCATAAACGTAAAGACGCCTTCATGACCATTGGAGTTATGCCAGTCAAGAATGTTACTGGATATGGAATTGCTGAGATAGATAAGGATATGCATATCTCAAGGTTCGTAGAGAAACCTCGCCCCAAAGAGGCACCATCAAACCTAGCTAATACTGGACTTTACCTTATAAGTCCAGAGATCCGTGAAGTTTTCAAGGAAAGGAAGATCCAGGATATGATACGGAAAAATAAGCGTTTAGACTTCGGTTACGACCTTATACCCTACATCGTGGAGAGTGGCAGAGCGGTTTACGGCTACGTGCTGGATGGAGCATGGTATGACGTTGGGACTCCAGAAAGATATCTGGAAGCTATGAGAGGTATTCTTCATGGTCAATTGAGGAGCTTGCGGGAGTTTGAAGGTAGAATCTCGGATGACGCCACTGTTTGGGTTCAAGGGGAAAGCGTTGAGTCTATGAGGCGGAGGATGGAGATTGTGAGGAAGATTGAAGAAGGTAGGATAGAGATTGAGGGGTCGGTTCTGATTGGGAGGCACTGCCAAATCATGGATGGAGCGAGAATAGTGGATTCCTGTATTGATAACTACACATGGATTGGAAGGAACGTGACTATAGAGAGATCTGCTGTCATGGATAGAGTCATAATCGGCGACAACGTAGAGATAAAGGACAGCATCATAGGTAGACACTCAACCATAAAATCCAGCTCGACTAACCCAACCAGAATTCTCCAAACTTCTGTGGTGTCTGACGATATAGTTGTAGAGGCTGGATGCCAATTAACAGCAACAAAGATCTATCCACATAGACATGTACCAAAACAAGACCTCTATGGAAAAGTACTCTCTTAAGCGACTTCCAATTTAAAGGGTGTAGAGTGAAACTTATGAGTCACCCGTAAAAAGCTATTATTTAGAGGTCTTGTCTTTAGAGTTTATTAATGAGAGGCGCATAGCGTTAAGTATCACTGCCAGCGATAACCCCATATCTCCAATAGCCACTGCAAGCCATAATGTTACGATTCCAGGGAAGGCAAGTACCGCGAAACTTCCCTTAATCAATATGGAGGCTATAACATTCTGCTTCACAACCTTCATCGTTTTACGGCTTAACCTAATTAGATAGGGCAGTTTGGACAAGTCATCCTGCATCAACGCTATATCAGCAGTCTCAAGTGAGATATCACTGCCGATAGCTCCCATAGCTATACCTACGTTGGCGCTGGCTAAGGCTGGAGCGTCATTTACACCATCACCAACCATCACGACGTGACCATATCTTTCTGAAAGGTGGTTCTTGATTATGTTCACCTTCTCCTCAGGTAGTAATTCTGCGTGATACTCATCAACACCTACCTTCTCAGCTATCGCTTTAGCGGTTCTTTCATTATCTCCAGTGATCATCTCAGTCCTCATTCCCAACCTCTTCAGTTCATATATGCTTTTAATCGTAACATCCCTAATCTTATCCATGACAGCTATCGCACCGATAGCCCTCTTCTCATTCCCGACCAGCACTACAGTTTTCCCTTCACTTTGAAGTCTCTCAACAACATCCTCTGGAAAATCTATGGATAACTCCCTAAAGATTCTAGGGTTACCGACGTAGTACACTTCCCCATCAATCTCTCCAGTCACTCCCTTCCCCGTAATGGCTCTGAAGTTCTTAACAGGCTTCAACTCCACCTTTTCCATCTC
>CAZHYI010000189.1:0-3161 GCA_964536595.1 uncultured Candidatus Bathyarchaeia archaeon | reverse complement strand
TCATGATTGAGAGGTGGCAGAAATTTGCTGTTAGGAGTGAGAGGGCGGGCATCCATAACTTCACGAGTATGGATGTGTCAAGCGTTGTAGGTAAAGCCATAATAGACTCCTTCCAGAAAAATGCGAATTCAAGATTAAAGGTTGATCTTGACAATCCAGATGTTGAATTTTACGCTTTAGTCAGAAACGACGACTTCATTCTAGGCGTTAATTTGACTGGACGCTCTCTCCATAAGAGGGGATACCGAGTCTATAACCATCCAGCCGCATTGAAATCAACCTTAGCGTCCGCAATGCTTCAATTAAGCGGATGGAGACGCGAAGAGCCTCTAATTGATCCAATGTGTGGTGGAGGCACAATCCCTATAGAGGCAGCCTACATGGCTGGAAACATAGCTCCAAACAGATTTAGAACTGACTTTGCCTTTCTGAAGATTAAGCTCTTTAACGAAGAAGATTTTGAAAAGGCTAGGGAGAAAGTCATATTTTCAGAGCGTTCTGTGAATGCTGAAATTTATGGAATGGAGAAGTACCAGCGCCACTTAGAGGGCTGCATCAGGAATGCTGAGAAGGCAGGCGTCCATGAGGATGTTCAATTTAAGCTTGGTGACGCAACTAAAAGCTCAGATTATCCAATTTCAGATCTAGATTATGTTGTGGTTAATCCACCCTATGGTTTGAGGATGACGCCTAAAATCAGCATCTCTAGACTCTATAGGGAATTCCTAGAAACGCTTAAGGATGTGGCGGAAGGTTCCCTGCTAGTTATAATAACAGCTGCCTCTAAAAGATTCAGATCAGTTTCGGAGGAGAGTGACATAGCTATTCTTGAGGAGAGAAGGATTATGCATGGTGACCTTAACGTGAAAATCTTTAAATGTAGAATTTGAGATCTTAAATTAGCTCACTCCACCCTAAGGGTTGAAAGTAGTTGCGGATCGGTTTCAGCACATGGTCATTCATCAGCCTACCCGTAGAGGAGGCGTTAAGGCGCATTAAGGATGCTGGATACACTGAAGTGGAGATATACGCTGATAGAGCCCATCTAGACCCAAGGTTATTTCCACGCTGGAAGCTACCCCATATAAAGAGGGTTCTGGAGGATTTATCCCTCACTCCCCACTCAATCCATGCCCCAATAGACGGTGTCGACCTCTCCGCACAGTCTCTCCACATACGGAGGCGGAGCATAGAGTTGCTGGTTGAGACTATGGAGTACTGTAGAGCGTTGGAGTGTCCACTACTGGTTGTTCATCCAACTCATACCGACAGCCTCAATATTGGGTATGAAGCTATGAGGAGGAATTCTATAATGAGTTTTGAGGAGCTAGCTAAGAGAGCTGAGGAGCTGGAGGTTAAGATAGCGGTGGAGAATATGATAGATAAGGGGAATGGAAGATTCGGAAGTCGGGTTACGGAACTGAGGGAAATCTTAGAGGCTGCCCAGTCCCCATATTTAGGGATATGCATAGATACAGGACACATAAACCTTCTGAAACCTAGAGTGAGCCAAAAGAGAGAGATAGAGCAGGCGGGCAAGTACCTCTGGTCCCTCCACATCCATGACAATGATGGCAGACGAGACCTGCATTTACCGCCAGGAGATGGGAACATAGAGTGGCGTCAAGTGATCGCTGGTCTCAAAGAAGTGAATTATCAAGGACCTTTCATGATGGAGATCCATGAGAGGTTAGATGATAGTGGGTTGGCTAGGGAATGTCTTGAGATAGCTGTTAAATTGCTGAGTATGTAAAGTAGATATTTAGGTGTACGCTTCATTTTATCTTGAAAAACATTTTTAAGCCTCGTAAAGAGATAGTTTTTAGTGTTAAATTATGGTTTATTGCCCTAACTGTGGTGAAGAGATCCCTGAAGATTCCCTTTTCTGCCCAAAATGTGGAAAAAGGCTCTATGAGAGATTAGGTGAAGTGCACCGTGCGGATTGGGGTGCACGTTTCTTAGCCTGGCTGATCGACGTAATAATAGTCGGTGTATTCTCCCTAGTGGTGCCCTTCCCAGCCATAACATTATGGCCTCTTCCGCCTTGGGGATGGATGGTTAACATGCATTTCAAACCGATCGGTTCGTCACTTCTATCATTCCTCTACTGGACATTTCTGGAGGGTGTGACTGGGCAATCAATAGGCAAGATGGTATTAGGACTCAAAGTTACCAAGCCTAATGGGGAACCTATAAGTATAGTGCAGTCAGCGATTCAAAGCATAGGCAAAGCATTTCTTCTACCCATAGACTTCCTGATAGGAATAATTCTGTATAAGGAAGAGAGGCTGTTCAACAGACTTTCAGATACAATAGTGATAAGACTCAAGAAGTAACAGCTTTTTAACTCAGAAAGTAAGATAGGAAATTAGGTGAGTGTTAATTGGCTACGTGTAAAAAGTGTGGAGCAGAATTGATTAAAGACGCAAGTTTCTGCCATGTATGCGGTGAACCCGTGAAGAGAGGAATAATTGAGGAATTCTCAGTCTCAACCGAAGAATTAGTGGGGAAAGTGAAGAAGATCATTGAGGAGGGCAACGTAAATAGGATAATCGTGAAGAATGAGGCTGGAGAAACCTTATTGGAAATACCTGTAACTATAGGGGTTGTCGGCGCTCTCTTAGCCCCGTACTTAGCTGCTCTGGGAGTTATAGCTGCCATAGCTACGAAATGCGAGATAACTGTGGAGAGACGGGCATAAAGAATAGACTTACTAAACTTTTTATATAGAGCAAAATCAATCTCTATTGGAGGCGGTCAAATTTGCCTAAAAATATACTTAGGGAGAAGCTTAGGAAAGGAGAACCCACGATAGGTACGCATATACATGCTGTTTGGACAGGAGTGACTGAACTTATCGGTTACTCAGGCGTATTCGACTACGTGGAGTTCACGAGTACCTATGCGCCATATGACCTTCACGATCTCGATAACATAGCTAGAGCAGCTGAACTCACAGGAATGTCAACAATGATAAAGATTGATCAGGAACCTAGAGTTTATCTGGCTGAGAGAGCCATAGCAGCCGGCTTCCACAGCGTTCTCTTCGCTGATATAAGAACTGTGGAGGATGCAGAGAATGCTGTTAAGGCTGTGAGGAGTGAACCGAAAGGAATTAACGGTATCGGGTTGTACAGGAGTGTGGGTTACGTATTCTCAAC
>CAZHYI010000188.1:0-3209 GCA_964536595.1 uncultured Candidatus Bathyarchaeia archaeon | reverse complement strand
TACATAAGCCTAATAACTGTAAGCTACCTAGCCGCCTCATCCATTTTCAGACCAAGAAGAAGAGCACCCGACATACTCGGTTTAGCCCTAATCCTAATATTTGCATACATAGTGGCCGTAAGAATAATTGAGATACTGACTTGAAGAAACGCATCCTAATCCTCATCGCTCTACTCCTCTCCTCCTCCACCCTAACACTATGCCTCAACATTCCAAGACACGTCAACCCGACTAGCGTCACGGTGGAGTCTCCATACCCAGGAAGTCTCTTCCTATTATACTCTGGAATCTTCACATCACTATACATGGAGAGTTGGGACACTGCTATTCAAGCCATAAGAGAAGCCGCCTTAATAGAGGCGCCTCCAGAATTGCAGTTCATAATCTCAAGATTTAACGACTTATTGAATGAGGTGAGTGAAGACCTAAAAGATGTAAAGGCAAGAATGGAAACTGCATCAAACCTGATCTATTGGGCTAGATTTGAAGAGGCTGAAAACGAACTTGACATAGCGAGATTAAGCCTAACTAAGGCAAACATCACAGTTGGTGAGTTGGAAGCCTCAGCCACCCAACTGTCCTCAATGCTGCATGTGACTCCTCAACCCCTGATGGAGGGAATAAGCAACCTAAAAGCCCTAATAAGCCAGTATCACGATGAATTATTGTTACTTCTCACTAAGCTTTTAGGGTACAGTTTGAACCCACCAACCGAGACGCAGCTAACCTTGAATATTGAGAACCTAACTGTCCAGTTAGGCTCAAACCTAACTTTGAAGGGTGAACTAACAACTGTAGACGGTGAACCATTGCCCTCAAGAGAAATAAAGATATACCTTAATGACGCTCAGATAGGAAACTCCTATACCATGTCTAATGGAACTTACATACTAAACTTTAAGATGCCTTTTATATACAGAGGTAGCGTCAAGATATACTCAGCATATAGGCCTAAAGGCGATGACTACGGAAAATATACGCCCGCTACATCGAAAACTGTGGAGGTTCGCCTTCTATATGAGAAGCCAGTCTTAGAGGTTGAAGCTCCAACATCAGTCTACCCAACCTTCAACCTAAACTTAACCGGAAGACTAAAACTGAATGAAGCGCCCTTACCCAACTTCAACATCAAAGTATGGTGGCTAGGATCATTAAAGAGCCTAAAGACGGATACTCAAGGAAGATATCAAACCTTTCTTGAGGTTCCACCTGAAGTACCCAGCGGATACAAGGAAATTAAAGTTGAAAGCTCACCGCAAGGAGAGATCGGGCCAGCCTATAAAACCGTTAAAGTAAAGGTTGTGAGATCTCCAATTCAAACCACCATCAACTTTCCCAACATCGCTTTTACAGGATTAAAAATGGTAGTGTCGGGATCAGTCTCTATGAATGGAGTTCCTCTTAAGGACTGTAGTGTAGGAGTGAGGGTTGGAGAGTGGATCTCTTCAGCAAAGACAGGTAATGATGGAACCTTCACTGCCGAAGTAGCGGTTCCACTTTTAGCTCCAACATCCCAATACGAATTGATAATCCGCATTAAACCTAAAGAAGCTTGGATTGAGACTAAAGTTCAGAAGGAGCGAATACTGCTGATTAACTTGATAGGTATATCCGCCGTACCAGCCATCTTCGGGGGAGTAACTTTCCTAACAGCTAAAAGAATGGGCTGGATTGGAAGAGAGAGAAAGAAACCATCCAAGAAGGTAGAAGTTTACACAGCAGCTGAAAAAGAGATAGAACGCAAATTCGAGCCTAGAGGCATACCCTCAATCTACTTAAGAGCTGTAACTGCAGTGTCAAACTTTACAGGTATACCTTCCACTCCACAATTGACTATTAGGGAGTACCTATCCCTCGTGAAGCCCACCCTTAAAAAGGCGTATAAGCCATTTGAGAAATTAAGCCTTGACTATGAGGCGTGGCTTTACGCTCCACCCACCATAGAAATCAAAATTGATAGATTGGAGAAGCTACTGGAAGAGCTGCTTAAGGCGTTAAAGCGTTGAGACTTAAAAGAGCTATCTTTCTAGGCGTTTCAGCATCTATCCTAGCGATAATAGCGATAACCTCCATATCGCCCCCAATAGACGACTTCGAAGTGAACAACCCATTCTGGAACGGCCTATCAGAACTGAACCTGAAGTATAAACCTACACTTCTATCCGACATCTCCAAACTCCAAACGATAACTTCAACACCTCAAGAAACCATGCTCCTAATAATAGGGCCATCCAAACCATTCACAGACCCTGAAGCCCAATCACTTAAAGCATTCTTAAATTCAGGCGGCTTAATCCTGCTGGCAGATGATTATGGTTCAGGAAACACACTCCTAGAGAAACTTGGAGTGAAACCTAGATTCTCAAACCTGATCCTTCAAGACCCCCTCTTCAGAGAAAAAGTGAGCATCCTACCCAAAATTCTATCATTCAGTGAATCAAAATACACTGAAGGCGTCAACGCCTTAGTATTTAACTACGGCACAACCATAATAGGGGTGGAGGAGGGAATTAGGGTTCTAGCCTACTCAACAAGCTTCAGCTATATTAAAAGTGACGTTGAACCTCCAGATGAAGATTCGCCTGTAGGCCCCTTCCCCGTCCTCGTTGAAGTTCCCTACGGGAAGGGAGCCCTAATCCTACTCTCAGATTCAAGCCTATTCATAAATGGAATGTTAAAAATGGAAGATAACGAGCAACTACTTGAGAATTTAGCTGAAGGAAGAAGAGTACTCCTCGATAACGCCCACTGGACAGTTTCACCCTTCACAAACTTTAAAATTGCACTAATGCAGATTTATTCCGTAGCCTCAATAGTTGAGGTTAAATACTGCATAGCCGCTTTAGCGGTTGTACTATCCCTAAAAGTTAGCCTTGAAAGGGAAAGCCCACCCCTAAAAGATGAGGTAGAGAAAATAATTAGAGAACATCCAGACTGGGATTTGGAAACCTTAAAGAAGCTTGCTAAATGGAGGAGTAAACATGGAGAAGGATGAAGTCCTCAATAGAGTGAAGATAATTGCTGAGAGGATAAATCAAATAATAGTTGGGAAAGGAGATGTCATAGAGATTTTACTTATAGCTCTACTCTCTGAGGGGCATGTCCTTCTAGAGGGTTTACCTGGAATAGGAAAGACTATGCTGGCAAGAGCCTTTGCGAAGGCAATTGGAGGCGAATTCAGGAGGGTGCAAATGACCCCTGACCTGTTA
>CAZHYI010000187.1:0-3215 GCA_964536595.1 uncultured Candidatus Bathyarchaeia archaeon | reverse complement strand
TATGGTACTTATCCTAGGGTTTTGGGTAGGTATGTTAGGGATATGGGAGTATTGAGGCTTGAGGAAGCAATCAGAAAAATGACCTCACTACCAGCTCAAAAGTTAGGTTTGAGGGATAGGGGGCTCTTAAGGGAGGGGTTTTGGGCAGACATAGTGATTTTTGATCCAGAGAAGATTATGGATAAAGCTACTTATCAAAATCCTCATCAATTCCCAGAAGGTATAGAGCATGTTATAGTTAATGGAACAGTAGTTGTAAGTGGAGGAGAACATAACGGAGCGTTACCTGGAAAGGTTTTGAGACTAAAAAAGAATAAACTTTAATACACTGTAATTAAAGTGTGAATAAAAAGTAGAGAGGATTTGAATAGAAAAGAAAAATTATTGATGATTCCTGGACCAACAGAAGCCTCGGAGGAAGTTTTAGAAGCTTTAGGTAAACCAATAGTAGCTCACTACATGGATGATTGGATCTCACTATTCCAAAGTGTAATTGAGGATCTAAAGAAAATCTTTCAAACAAAAAACGACGTCTTCATAATAACCGGATCGGGATCCGCAGGTTTAGAGGCGGCCATCGCAAGCACCATTGAGACAGGAGATAAAGTGGTTGCGGATAATTATTTTGTGAAGTACGCTAGATCTTACGGTGCAGAAACTATCCCATTAAAAACTGCGAGAGGGGAAGTCGTAACGCCAGCGATGGTGGAGGACGCATTAAGAAAGAATAAAGATGTGAAAGCAGTGGCTATTGTTCACAATCATTCACTTCATTGTGTAACTAACCCAATTAGTGAAATAAGTGAAGTAGTGAAGGAGTATAACGCATTACTATTGGTGGATGTAATATCTTCTCTAGGAGGAATAGAAGTAAAGGTTGACGATTGGAAGATAGATATCTGTTGTGGAGCAACCCAGAAAGCTCTTGCTGTTCCGCCAGGTTTAGCTCCTGTAACAGTCTCTGATGAAGCTTGGGAAGTAATGGAGAAGAGAAAGGAACCTATCAAGACAGTGTACTTGAATTTGCTGAATTATCGTAAAGCTCAATTTTCTGATCAAGGAAGCTGGCATCCTACTCCACATACACCTTCAACTACATTAACCGTAGCTCTAAAAACCTCAATGCAGAATATTCTGAGTGAAGGACTAGAGAATGTCTTCCGTAGACATGAAAGAGTAGGGAGAGCTTTCAGGGAAGGCATTAAGGGGTTAGGATTATCTCTAATAGCAAAGGATGAGAGATACGCCTCGAACACCGTTACAGGTGTAGAGTGGCCTGAAGGATATGACTTTGAAAAATTCTGGTATACGCTATATAACAAATATAATATTATGATTGGGAATCCTCCAATAAAAGGTGAATTCCTCAAGAAGGAGACTGAAGGGTTCTTTAGAGTGGGACATATGGGAACAACAGCACATTCCATCTACATCCTATATACGCTTTCATGTATAGAGAAGGCGTTAAAGGAAGTTGGTTACCCATTTGATGAAGGAGCGTCGCTCAAAGCCGCCCAAACACTCCTTTAATTTTTATACATTTCATAAAAGTTCAATTCAAGAGCTTTTCCATATACATTTTAACATATCCAAATTTGAAATGTTATGAATAGCCTTTAAAAAACCAGTTTTTGTGTGTCGAATCACGTTATTTATATAAAATTTAAATTTCCATTCAAATTATCTATATCTTTCTTATAAATGTTTAATTGATCCTTAATACAAAAATTTATATCTATAAGAACTATAAAACTTCCAGGCGAAATGAGAATAAACATTCATGATGAGATCCTCGCAATCTATGAGGATTTACCTGAAGTCTTTAAACTTAATGACGTTAGAAAGAGAATGAAATCGCAGATTCCCTTACCGACACTTCATGTAAATTTGCAGAGAATGGTTGAGGTTGGGCTCATATCTAGAATTGAGATACCTAATAAAAAGACGAGGAGGTATCATCGTAATTTTAAGAATCTTAAGGAATGGTTCGAGTCTTGCGTAATTCGACCCTTAAAAGAAAAGAAGAAAGAGGAATTATTGAAAGTCTAGATTTACAGTGGAGATTAAAGTGAGAAGAAAATACGGGTTGGATATTGAGAGGCAATTAGTTAGAGCCTATAGAGAAAAAGGAGCTTACAGCGAAAGACGACCCAGAAGCCTCGGTGGAACCGACGTTCTTAGGATCTACGATAATGAAATATGGCTAATTCAATCAAAAACTACCAGTAAGAAAGCATTATACATAAAAAAGGAAGAAGTGGAGAAGCTTCTGGAAGACAAAGAAAGAATGAAGAAAAATCTGAATAAGTATGATATTCCGATAAGGGCAGTATTCTATGTAGCTAGAGTTATCTCACCAATTAAAGGGAGAAAAGCGAGACGAATAGGAAAATATTTAGAAGTTACGGAAGTGAAGGGAAAAACGTTGAAAGTTCAGTTTGAACCATTCAAAACTGAATGGATAACTTAACTCTCTAATCCGATCTTCCTTAACTTCTTAACTATTCTTTCCGCAATAACAATCGGATCTTGATCCGGCTTCCTTGAAACCACCTTAATGATTGGAACTTTCCCTCTGAAATACCTCATTATCGGACGGGTTTGCCTTCTATATTTCTGCAATCTCACCTTAATTATTTCAGGCTTATCATCTTCACGCTGAATAAGAGGAACTCCACATTTATCACATAACTCATCCACTTTAGGCTTCAAACTTTTTAAATTATATATCGCGCCACAATTTGGACATATCCTCCTATTGGAAAGACGATCAATAATTATACTTTCCGACACAACTATCTGAATCACAGCATCAATCTCGGTAAGATTCGCTAGGGCTTCAGCTTGCTTAAGGGTTCTAGGAAAACCGTCCAATATGAACCCTTCACTCTTCTCTAACTCATTAAGCTTCTTTCTCAATACATCAATGACTATCTCATCAGGAACTAATTCGCCCTTCTTAAGGAAATTAGCAATCTTCATTCCTAAAGGACTCTTCTTTTTAACTGCATCTCTAAAGATATCGCCTGTAGAAAGGGGTGTCACGCCAAGCATCTTCTTTAATATGGCGGAATATGTTCCCTTACCAGAGCCTGGAGGGCCAAAAATTATAAGTCTCATCAATTCCTTTTCACCTATTTTTTACCAAGTTACCAATGAGAAAATTTAAGCTTCCTTATATAAACTGTTTCTTAATTCGCTCTAATTCCCTTCTC
>CAZHYI010000186.1:0-3217 GCA_964536595.1 uncultured Candidatus Bathyarchaeia archaeon | reverse complement strand
ATAGCGATAGCTAGAGCCATAGCCACGAAGCCTGACTTCATATTTCTTGATGAACCAACCTCCTCGCTAGACGTGTCTGTTCAAGCCCAAATACTCAATCTTCTGAATGACCTTAGGGACGAGTATAACTTAACCTACCTATTCGTCACTCACAATATAGACTTGATTAGATATATGACTAAGGCTCTAGCAGTTATGTATGTAGGCAAGATTGTGGAGTTAGGATCCAAAGAAGATGTTTTCAGCGACCCGAAGCACCCCTACACTCAAGCGCTATTCTCAGCTAACCCTATACCTGACCCAACAATCAAGGTGAAACGTATACTGCTGAAAGGCGAGGTTCCCACAGCGGTTGATCCTCCCCCTGGATGCCGCTTCTTCAGGAGGTGCTGGCTCGCTAAGAAAGGGCTATGTGACGTGGAGGACCCTGAATTAGTTGAGGTTGAGAAGGATCATTGGGTTGCATGTCACCTTGTGAAGTAAATTTTCTTTAAATATTTTTGAGGTTTGTTTAGGTTTCACCTTCAATTCTCTTTAGGAAAGCTTCAAGCTCACTTTTTGTTGGGCTTCCTCTAGTCTCGAACCTTGTGGCTTTTAATGCTCCCGCAGCATTAGCCATCCTTAATGCTTCTTCATCGCTGTATCCTTCAGCCTTATACGCGGCGAATACGCCTAGGAAGGCGTCTCCACATCCAACAGTATTCACGGCCTTCAAGCCATACTTCTTGAGGTTTATGCCTTCAAGCCTGAATTGTTTCTTTTGGTTTATGAGGGTGCAGCCCTCCTCGCCAAGCGTCACTATGAGGCTTATCTTCTCATTAATACGCCTTAATTTTCTGTAGGCATCGTCAATGCTGGGTGTTGAGGCTATATTTTCAAGTTCCGGCTTATTCAACACTAAATAATCTATTCTGGCCAGTGTTTCCCTTAATCTTTCTATTCCAAGGGTGCTTCGTACACCTGGATGCCAAATAACTATTCCTTCAGCCCTCCAAGCGATCTTTATAGCTTCAGTCAAGGCGTCTAGAGGCGGATCTACAATGACTGCTACCTTACAGTTCTCTATTATGGACTGGACTTTAGGGCTTCTAATGTCGCTTGCACTTAACATTTTGTTAGCGCCGAAATGGGTGTGTATAACGTTTCTTCCATCCCGATCTATCACTATGTATGCTTGACCCGACTCCACATCCCTAATCCTTTTTACAGCCTCAGTGGAGACGCCTTCCTCCCGCAGTACTTGTATCTGCATGTCGCCTATACTGTCCATACCTAGAGAAGCTAGGAGGGCTACTCTACCTCCACCGGTTATTCTTGCTGCAGCTACAGCTATGTTCGCTCCTTTACCTCCAGGTATACGCGTAATTCTATGTACAGGCACCTCCTCCCCTATTCTCGGGTGCTTATCAACGAAGAGGTTAATATCAATATTCACTGCTCCAGCTACAACAATATCGATGTTTGAGTTAAGCTTCATTCCCCACACTTCCAGAATGAAATATATTTTCAAGCTCTATTGGATAAAACCGTTTTGGGGAAAATGTGATTAACTAATTACTCCTATTTCTTTTATTTGGAGGTTAAGTTATGGTTGATGCTGTATCTATGGGTGAAACGATGGTTCAGCTCAACGCATTCACCTCCGGCCCATTAAGGTACGTCAATTACTTCGAGAAGCATGCTGCAGGGACAGAGTCTAACTTCGCTATTGGGATGGTCAGGATGGGTCATACAGCCGGGTGGATCAGTAGGCTTGGAAATGACGAGTTCGGCAAGTACATTTATAACATGATTAGGGGTGAAGGGGTGGATGTCTCTAGGGTTATTTTTGACCCTGAAGCGCCTACAGGCGTATATTTCATTCAGAGGGACTACCCGGTTCCAGGCAAAAGCGTGGTCTTCTATTATAGGAAGGGGTCAGCTGCCAGTAGACTTAAACCTGAAGATTTAGATTTGGAGTATATAGCTTCAGCGAGGGTTTTCCATGTTACAGGCATAACTCTCGCTTTAAGTCAGTCTTGTGAGGCAGCTGCTTATAGGGCTGCTGAAGCAGCTAGGGACAGTGGGGTTAAGGTTTCATTCGACACTAATATTAGGCTTAAGCTCTGGAGTCCAGACAGAGCTAGGGAGAAGATACTGAGCTTCCTAAAGCTATGTGATATACTCTTCACCGACGTGGAGGACTCCGAGATCTTGATCTGTAAGAGTGACCCTGCTGAGGCGGCTAGGGAGCTGCTTAAGCTTGGACCCGAAATAGTGGTTATTAAGATGGGTGAGAAGGGCGGCTACGCAGCAACCAGTAAAGGTGAGGAGGCGTGGGGTAAATCTTTTAAGGTTCCCGTGGTCGACACTGTGGGTGCAGGGGACGCTTTCGACGCCGCCTTCATGTCAGGCATCCTTAGAGGGTGGAGTCTAGAAAAGTGCCTTGAGGTTGCTAATGCAGCCGGCGCCCTATGCGTCACTGTTAGGGGTGACGTTGAAGCTATACCCACAATTGAGGATATAGATCACTTCCTGTCGGGTAGAGGGAGAATTTTCAGGTGAAAAATATAGAGGAGCTATAGGTTACGCAACGAAAACAACATAAAACCTGTAAGGAATGCGGAACAGCTTTCTTAAAACGCTTAACTGAACGCCTCTTTCTTACTTAAGGCTAGAAGCTGTACTTCTCTATTATCTTTGCTCCTTCAGCGCCTTTAGCCGGCGCCTGCTCACCTGTAAGTTTAAGCCCGTAATATACTCCCCTCGTCACTCTAGCAATCTCCATCATTAGCTCTGTAGGCGTATACCACAGGCTTCTGCCTTGAAGTCTAGCCTTCTCGAGGTTTGGCGGTGGAGGCTCCATGCTGTGCGCAGTATTAATAATGAATGTTCTGACCCCGTCTTTAGCTATGAGTCTAGCGGCGTCGATAACGTCAGCTTGAGATTCAAGTAGGAACTTCCTCCGCGAGAACCCTGATACTGGATTCTGTAACGGAACATTCGCTATCCCATCAGATATGACTATGAGGATCGGTAGGGCATCCCTATTTCGGTTTCTCTCCAGCCTTAGGAGCCTCCAGGCCTTCAGTAAGCCTGCAGCTAGAGGCGTATAGTCGCTTGCCCCGACATTCACGAGTTTATGGAAGATTAAGTCAAGGTTAGTTGTTGGATGCTGCAGTACGGTGGCTTCTGAACCCTTAAAAACTACGAGGCCAACCTTGTCTCTACGTCTATA
>CAZHYI010000185.1:0-3230 GCA_964536595.1 uncultured Candidatus Bathyarchaeia archaeon | reverse complement strand
CGTTGTCTCAATAGATGATGAGAACCTATGTATAGCTAATCTGAGAGAGTTCGGGGTAGATGTGAAGTTAGAGGAGAAGATGAGGTTGCCTGGAAAGATGGAGGTTGGGCTGAGGGAGAAGGCGAAAAAACAGTTCTTCAAGAAAGCTGCCTCAGCACTGAAGCAGCTACTCTCAGAACTGGATGGTGAAATCGTTATCATTGGACCAGGCTTCATAAAAAATGACTTCTACAGTTTTCTCAAAGAGAACGCTCCTGCGTTAGCTGCGAAGGTGATAGAGGTTAAGAGCGTGAATAATTCCGGTTTAGGCGGAATATATGAAGCTTTAAGATCGGGAGTGTTACTGAAGGCTATAAGCAAAATTCGCCTCTCCCTTGAGATGGAGTCTGTTAGAGAGTTTCTGAGGAGGCTCGGTCGTGGCGGCGGCGATGTGGCCTATGGTTTAGATGAGGTTTTGGAGGCTACTGATCTCGGTGCCGTGGAGAAACTTCTGATTGTGGATGAGACTTGGAGGGGGTCCCCTGACGAGATCAGAACCAAATTGGAGGAGCTTATGATCACTGTGGAGAGGAAAGGTGGAGAGGTAATGTTTCTATCTTCAGAAAGCGAAGCCGGCCTTCAGATTTTATCTTTAGGTGGCGTAGCTGCCCTGCTGAGGTTTCCTATGAAATAGAAGTTGCTTAGTCATAAAATGAATGAAAGCATAGATTAATAACTAGTTTCCATAAATATCTCTTAGAAGGTGAAGTATGATGTCTCCTAGAGAAAGATTCTTCACAGCTCTCGAATTGAAAGAGCCTGACATGGTGCCTGTAACTGATCTTGGACTCGACCCACCAATAGTCGAAGCTATAACCGGAAAGAAGCTGGGCGGATTAAGCATGGTCTCTGCTGGAGGGGAAGATCCATGGAGCAACTCCATTAAGTACAGGGTAGCCATGTGTGAAGCATGCTTAAAGCTTGGCTTCGATGCTATACCTGCCGTAAGTGATTACATCTTATGCAGTCGGAAATACAGGCCTAAACCTATCGGAGGAGGAAGGTTCATCGATGAGTGGGGTAGAATCTTAGAGCCTAAAGCTGAGAATAAGACTACTTGGTGGATTGGTGGTACAGTAGAGACTGAAGAGGATATAGAGAATTATACTCCACCCGACCCTAATGAGGAGGGTAGAATAGAGATTGTTGAGGAGGTTCTCAAATTCCTCAAGAATAAAGATGTTGCGGTTATGGCTCAAGGCCACAGCGGTTGGCATATGGCTTTCCAAGTTAGAGGAGGGATAGATAAATTACTCATAGACATGTTCAGAAGACCTAAGTTAGCCCGCAAGTTTATGGATAAAATAGCTAAGGCAAGCCTTGGAATGATTAAGATAATGATTGAGGCAGGTGTTGAAGTCATATTCATTACTGATGATTACGCAGACTGCAACACACCATTTATGACTATAAAGCAGTTCAGAGAGTTTGAACTTCCTAACATCGCGAGAGTGGTTAACCTAGCTAAAAAACATGGCATTCCAGTACTAAAACACTCTGACGGTAACCTGTATCCCATACTTGACGATATGATTGATGCTGGAATAAACGGTATACACCCTATAGAGCCTGGAACAATGGATTTAGCTGAAGTTAAGCAGAAGTACGGCAGCAAACTCTGCATCTTAGGAAATGTGGATTGCAGATATGTTTTACCGTTTGGGTCTGAAGAGGATGTTAGAAGAGATGTGAGAAGATGCATAGATGCTGCAGCTGAGGGTGGAGGTTACGTACTCGCCTCCAGCAACTCGATCCATGCAAACTGTAAGGTTGAGAACGTATACACAATGGTGGATGAAGCTAGAAAGTACGGTAAATACCCGCTTAAAAAGAAGGGTTAGTGTTAGTCTCCCTCAGAGAATCTGACTCTCCTACGTACAGCTGGAATGCTATCCATCAATCTTTTTAATATTCCCTCAAAGGTTTCGTCAGCTCTCAGTTCTCTCTGTAAGAAGACCCCTGTCCTACCAACCTTATCTCTCCTCAGTAAAGTCCTAACCCTGTTACGTATGACTTCAACAGGCAACTGCAGTATCTTAGCAGTTTCCTCTTCGTTACCCACAACTGAACTCTCAAAATGCCCCTTTGGCGTCGGTTCGATAAGCATTAAGCGTTTATCCACACCACAGACACGTTTCCCCTCCTTCAAGCCCTTCAAGTCTATCTCGCCACCGAACTTGTAGAATCCTCTCTCAACCGATAATAGCTTGACGAGGGGGAAAGATATGGATCTCCTATCATCTATCTCTAAGACTCCTTTAATTGCGTAGGTTGGGGTTGCTTGTACGATTATTCTCCTCTGAACTTCAATTCCAGCACTTTCAAGCGCGGCCTCTAAAATGAAGGATGAGGGCGGATTAAATATGAATACGTCTACGTCACTGTTTTCGGTTACGTCTCCCCTAGCAATACTTCCATACACTATTGAGGATATATGATATCTGTCTAGAGTCTCCATAAGTTCCATGGCTAACGATCTAAGCTCATCAAGCAACCTCCACCTTTCACTGTTATAGATAACCTCTACTCTCTCAAAGCGCTTAACAGGCTTCTTAGACAAACTCTGCACCTATAGGTTCAATCTTAATAAGTTACAACTAATAAATATGAGGAAGCTCTAGATATGAATGTCACTTCCAACCCTTCCTCAAGAATTAAGGAGGCCGCTGCTTTAGACGATCGTAACTCGACCCTCTGCAGTTTATGTAAACGTCGAGAAGCTATTTACTTGAGACCTTACTCTGGAGAGGCTCTGTGTAAAAGATGTTTTCTAGAGTCTGTGGAGGAGAAGGTTCGTGCAGCCATCTCAACCTACAAAATGTTCCGGTATGATGACCGGATAGGTGTAGCCCTATCTGGGGGTAAAGACAGTCTAGTCCTACTCAATATTCTGGCTCGAATAGAGGAGAAATTTCCGAAGTCGGAGCTGATCGCGATCTCGGTTGATGAGGGAATCCGTAATTATAGACTTGAAGCCTTGAAGATAGCTAGAGATGCATGTAGAGAGCTCGGAATTCCTCATATAATTACTTCCTTCAAAGAGCTTTATGGCCTCACACTTGATGAGATAGCCACCATTGTTAGAGAGGAAGGGTTAAAATTGACGCCTTGCTCCTACTGCGGCGTCTTAAGGAGGAGAGCCCTAAACTTAACCGCAAGAAAGGAAGGTGTCACAAAACTTGCGTTGGCTC
>CAZHYI010000184.1:0-3232 GCA_964536595.1 uncultured Candidatus Bathyarchaeia archaeon | reverse complement strand
TATACATGCTATTCCCAAGGCGATTAGGGTTACGTTGAATAGAATGTAGTAGGAGAATAGGGATAGAGCTAAACCGAATATTGAGAGAATTATACCAAATTCTGCGTATCTATCCAGTTCCATCTTTATTCAACAATTCTCATCTTATGGTACTTATATTTCCTTACGGTGGCCGTTATAGTTAGGATTAAGGTTAATAAGCTTATGGAGGTGAATATTGGGTTAAGTCTTATCCCCCACGGAGTATAGTTTAGGATCAGGCCTATGAGTGGGACGAGTGCTAAGCTGAGTCCTATGGAGAGGGCAAATCTCTCAAGAGATGTCAAGTCCTCCTTTTTTGGGTATAAAGCCTCTATTAATGATTGGCCTGGCAGATATAGGACTAGTATGGAGCCTAAAACGTATCTTAAGTATATGTAGGGTTCTTTTTGAGGTAGGACATAAATTGTTAAGAATGTAAGCGTGACCGTGAGTATTATCAGCCAGAAACTGACTGTGTAGGTTGAAGTGATGTATCTCAGTATTGTTTTTGGTGGTTCGGGATCCTCAAGTTTTAGCTTTTCCTCCTTCCACAGTTTGTATATGTTTCTGGCGACTAGGTGCGGCTCTATACTCAGCTTATTTGCTAGCTCAGTTACTAAGCTATTTACTTCTACTTCGCCTTCCAATTTTATTTTCCTTATTATTTCGCGTTCCACTTTTTCACTCATGGTTTCAACCTTATGTTGGTGCTGTTACGTTAAGCCATAATTGACAGGGAAATCGATACTCGAAAAGATGGGTTTCTGGGTTGTAAGCCCAGAGCTCAAAGATTAGTCTTTGATTTAAACCGGGCTTATCTATGCTTAAAGTTATAGGTGCGGTCCAGTTTCCTTCATCTTGCAGTATAACTTCTTTAGTTAGTAATAGCTCCGCATCTGAAGGTTCATCCTGGCTTATTTGGGTGGTGTTGTCTCCAAGTTTAACTAGGATTCGGTAGTACGTTACGTGGCCTTCATGATTTCCTACGTAAAGGTACAGTGTGAAGTTCTCTCCAGCAACGAGTTCTGTTGGGTAGTCCGCTATCTTCATGTTCGATCCCAACACTCCAAGCTCTGAGAATTGTTCAGACATTCTATAGGGTAGAAGTGCCTCTACGCCTACAGCTATTGCTACAACCGTGATTACTGCAAGAACTGCTGCTGTAACTTCCGTATCTATCATTACAGTTTAGCCTTCCATCTCTTCTTTGATCTTATCCATAGATGCCAGATCAGTCTGGGTAGGTAACGCCACAAAACTATTGAGGTTGCTATAAGTGTTGAGATGGTTAATGCTGCTTGGATTCTTAAGTTCTGTATTGATGCTTCTCCTGCCTCACCCACTTTTGGGGCTTCAGTTAAAACATTCTCCATAATTTTTAGCGCTTCACTCTTCAACTCTTCATTCCCAGTTTCTTCAGCCTTCTCTAAGAGAGTTATGGCTTTATTCAGATCTTCCACAAGTACGGTTATGTTTCCTCCCATACTTTCGGCTTTGTAAACAGCCTCGAATGCCTCTGTTAATTTATCGTATGGATTAACTTCAGAAGTATTTACTATACTCTGAGGGAAAGTGAGGGATAAAGTTAGGGTTGCTACTAAGAATATTTTAAGGATCCACATAATTTGTGGTTTTATGTTTTTGGTGAGGTTTTGAGTTTTTGTAGGAAGCTCTCAACTTCCTCTATGTCCTTATAGGTGTCTATGCTCTTCCATAGGTTCGGTTC
This sequence comes from uncultured Candidatus Bathyarchaeia archaeon, assembly GCA_964536595.1. Classification (GTDB taxonomy): domain Archaea; phylum Thermoproteota; class Bathyarchaeia; order Bathyarchaeales; family B24-2; genus CAZHYI01. Next base: position 1,485 of record CAZHYI010000184.1, on the reverse strand, counting down.
GTACTTTACAGCTCTTAACATGCCTTTCTTAGCTAGGATTGGGAATGCTGTTTTCTCTATGTCGCCCTTGTCTGGTAGATAATTGAAGACTTCAGGTTTGAATAGGTATACTCCAGCATTTATCCAGTACTTCTCTATACGCGGCTTCTCCTTGAAGTCTATTATTTTGAATTCCTTATCCACCTCAACTATTCCATAGGGAGACGGCAACGGGACTAGAGCTATAACTCCCAAGTCGTTCTCCTTAAGATCATTAAGGAGCCTTGATAGATTGATGTCGGTAATTATATCTCCATTAAGAACGTAGAAGCAATCCTCCTTATCTAGCAGTAATCTTGCGTTGCGTAGGCCTCCCCCCGTGCCTAGAGGCTCATCCTCAACAACATAGGATATGTGGACGCCTAGTTTTCTTCCGCTTCCCAGCGCATCCATAAACTTCTCTTTTAGGTATCCCACTGATAGTATGAATTCTTCTACACCATAGTTTTTAAGCCATTCTATTTGCCTAACAACTATCGGTTTACCTCCAATGTTAATGAGCGGTTTTGGTACACTGTTAGTTATGGGTCTTAAACGTTTACCTTGACCCCCAGCCAGTATCACAGCCTTCAATCCACGACCCCCACACTCATCTATAGAGCCAAAAATATATTTCTTTAGCGATAATCACCGCTATTATTCATCACATGTTAAAAAAATACTCTTTGTTCATCACTATTTCAATGCCTTTATCATGAATTCGTCTAGATCTTTAGGCCATTTATCTATTTTGAAGGCTCCAAAGTACTTATCAGCAATGGGTTCTAGAGGCTCTATGACTATACTTTTCTGTTTTGCTGTGATCTTAACGTAGCTTCCACTCTTTATTTCTGTTTTTTCTCTGATGCTCTTTGGAATAACTATTCTGCCTTTTTTATCCACCTTTACAACTTCAAACATATTTTGTCCACTTAATTATTTTCATACATTTAAAATCCAATAAAATCATTTAATTCTTTTCAAGAACTATCCCTGCTGCGACTGCTCCCTTTTCGCCTATAATCACGAATCGCCCTAACTGTGGAATATTTGAGTATACATCTAAGTAAAGGGGCTCTATGGGTTTGAAGGTGATTTTTCCCACCTCACCATTCTTTAATATTTCCGGCTTCTCTTCTTGAACGCTTAAAGTGACGGGATCTATCTTCTCCAGTAGAGCTTGTATCTTGCATCTCTTTTCAGCCGTTCCAACCCTGATGGTTACTACATCGCCTCTCTTGAGCTCGATGTCTGAGAATATTATTAGTTCTGCAGTGAATTCTTTAGTAACATTAATTTTCTCTTCAGGATATGCGAGGATGCCGCCTCTCTTAATGTTGTTTACTCCTTCTATGATTAGGCCGACCGACTCTCCAGGCTTCGCTTCTTGAATCTCTTCTCCTAGAGATTCTATTTTTTTAACTGTTCCTATTTCGCCGGATGGCGTACAAATGATGGAGCTTCCAA
>CAZHYI010000183.1:0-3247 GCA_964536595.1 uncultured Candidatus Bathyarchaeia archaeon | reverse complement strand
CCGTCTTGACAAGAGTTCAGCACATCCTCCTCCACTGCTCTAACTAGATAGAGTTTCCTATAGACACCGAACGTCTCATCCGCCCTTCTGGTTCTGCCGAAAACGAATTCATCCATCTCCTCCTCATTAAATTCTAGGTTAGGGCAAACCTTAACGCAAATTCCGCATTCAATACATTCACCTTTAAGTTGAGGTTTCCCATCAACATACTCTAAAACATTTGGGGGGCACGTGATAACGCATGCTGAGCAACCAGCGCATTTACCAGCTGCAATGACTTTCTCACCTAAATTCTTCTCGAAATCTAACTTCGCCATTCTCCTCAACCATTCCAGCCATTTTGAATCTTGAATTGGGAAAAGGGCATAAATATATTTTTTAACTTGAGAGGTGGCTGTGAGACGTTAATCTTTTAGAGTAACTTGTCGATTAAACTATTTGGTGTGTACACTGAAGTTTTCGGGAAGCGGCTCAGTATTTAAAGCTGATGGATTAAGCAAGTTAGACTTCGAGTATGTTCCACCCAGACTGCCCCATAGGGAGAAATATGTTGAGGAACTTGTTAATTTTCTAAGAGCAATAATAGATACGCCTGGAGCTATAAGTCAACGTGCCCTAATAATTGGGAGAAGCGGTACAGGAAAGACTGTAACAGCTAAGAAGACAGGTGAAGTCATAGAGCGTATAGCCACAAATAAAGGTTTAAAGTTGAAGTATGTGCATGTGAATTGCAGAACAACGAACAGTAAGTTTGCCCTGGTTCAACGCATAATTCATCAAGCCGCTCCCTCACTCCCAGTTAGAGGATACAGCCCCATGGAGCTTCTTTATGGGCTTTGGGACTTTCTGAATGAGAATAACATGTTTTTAATATTGACGCTTGACGAGATAGACTACTTCATCCGGAATACCGGTGAAGACATCATCTATGAACTTACAAGGCTGACGGATGAAGTGCGGAACGTACCTCAAAGAATAAATTTCATCTTTATTGCTCGAAGCGGATCCTTCATGGAGGGGCTGAGCTTATCCACAATGAGTAGATTCAGACCTCACGAGAGATTCGAGTTTCCGCCTTATGAAGAATCGCAGATAAGAGATATTTTGAGGGATAGGGTTTCTGAAGCCTTCAATGAAGGATGCGTCTCGGAAGACATTATAGGTTTTATAGCTAAAAACACTTCTAAGTATGGTTTTGGAGATGCGAGATACGCTATCCAACTTCTCTTAGTTGCGGGGTTAATAGCGGATCGAGACCATTCCCCGCTTATTCTGCCTGAACATGTGAGGGAAGCTCAAGATAAGACCGATCCTAAATTGAGGGATGAAGATATAGTTTTGTTGAGTAAGCATCAGAAGCTTCTCCTGTTAGCGCTGGCTAAAGCCCTTAAGGAGAGGAGAGAAAGCGTCTTTCTTCCACTAGAAATTATTGAGGAGAATTATAAAGTGCTTTGTGAAGAGTACAATGAGAGTGCTGTCGGTAGAGTTATGTTGCATTCATTGATAAATGAATTAAAGGCTACAGGCATAATCTTGGTTGATGAAAAGTTCAGGTTAGGTCTAGGCGGTGTTAAAGCGGAGGTTCTGGAAAGATTTCTGGAGGGTTTTATGGCTGGGAGAGAAGGAGATAGATGGTTGAGAGGGAGAACTTAATAATAGATCTGTTAGGTAACAGTTCAAGGTTAAAGATACTGCTCGCCCTATGGAGATCCAGCGAGGAGTTAACTCCCTACAAAATCTCTAGATTGACAGGCCTAAAGAGGAGTTCTGTCCGTTACCACCTGAAGAAACTTGTTGATGGAGGATTAATCAAAAGAATAACATATATGGATATTCCACTCTTCAAGATAAATTATGACTGTGAGGAAGGTAAAGCGATAAGCGAATTCTTCAAAAAGCTAGCTAAGAGATGGTAGTGGTGACCGTTACCGTTAAGTGGAACTGTGGGGTTGTGGTGGAAGGCTCAGACACATCACTCATATTAGACCCTACATCATTCAACCCCTCATACACCTACGCATTAATAACTCACAGCCACTCCGACCATTCAAGAGGCTTCAAGCTTCCATACTCAAAAAAGCTAAGCACTAAGGAAACCTATGATCTTGTCAGTCTATACAAAAGTAACATTGAGGGCTGGGAACCAGTCTATTTTAGGAGGAAGATCCGTTTAGGTGAATTCGAGGTTGAAGCGCATAATGCTGGACACATATTGGGATCAGTAATTTATGAAGTAATCACACAGGAAGGAAACATCGTTTACACTGGGGATTTGAATCCGATAAGGACATTGACTATGAGAGAGGCGGAGATAACTCCCTGCGACATCTTAATTATAGATTCCACATTCGGTTCTCCATCCTTCATCTTCCCACCTAGAGAGGAACTCTATGTAAAGATTGTTAAATGGGCTTTGAGATCCCTATCGGAAGGCAGAATCCCAACCTTCCAGACAGATAGCGTTGGAAACGCTCAGGAACTTGTCACACTCCTAAACAGGATGACTAAACTGGAAGTTCTTGTACATCCAAGTATAGCGAGGGTTAATAAGGTGTATGAGAGGTACGGTTACGACTTATCCTATATAGACATGAAGCTTGATGAAGCTATAGATCTAGCGCCTAAAGATAAGTGCGCCTTAGTTCTCCCTAAAAGGGCAAAATTACCAAACAAAATAAAGTTGAATGTTGCGTTAGTTTCCGGTTGGGCTCTATATTTAAGAGATGGGAGAGTTCCCATACCACTAAGCGATCATGCTGACTTTCCAGCCCTAATCGACTTTATAAGAGAAACAAAACCTAAAATTGTTCTCTCCTTCCATGGCGGAAAACAAAATGTTATTTTGGCCAATTATATAAGAAGAAAGCTGGGAATTAAGGCTATGCCCATCAGAGAGGCTACAGTCTCCATCCCGACTGATGAAGGGAAGGGCAAGAGTGGATTTAATGACTTTAAATCTTGCGAGAACGCACTTCTGAGGGTTATTAGGATGAGAGGCTTCACTTATGATAGGAGATGGATCTCCGCCATTTTGAGGCGTAAGGGATACTCACAATCTAGGATAGATGAGGCTTTAGACAATCTTATTCGGAGAGGAGTGCTTAGACTGCTATCTCCTGAGGGGAAATTTGAGTTGCGGTGAAGGTTAAAAGCAGAATTCATAATCCAACCCTGAATCTTTAGCTATTCGAGATAGAAGCTTCTTCATCTCCCTACAGTACTCATTGTATGCTTTAACCCTACTTTG
>CAZHYI010000182.1:0-3253 GCA_964536595.1 uncultured Candidatus Bathyarchaeia archaeon | reverse complement strand
CATTCCCAATCATAGCTGCACCATAAACATACGGGATGTGCCCATGATCTGAAAGCACAACAACTAAAGTCTCCTCATCAGCATGCTTTATTATTTCGCCTATCATCCTGTCAGCAGCACCGTAAAAACGCCTAAAGTGAGACCAGTATTTAGGAGCATTCTCCTCACTATACCAAGGACTAACCGGATCTATACCACCCCAAAAGGCATGCTGAGCATGGTTAAGCCCATGCCACTGGAGGAAGAAGAGATCCCAATCGTAACGGGACATAAGGTAGTCTGTAGCTTTACCAAGCCACCATGCCTGATACTCCAACTCCTCAATGAAAGTCTCATCATCAATCCAATTATTGAAGAGCGGGTTCGGACCAATATGCTCCTGGAACGGCCCAACATTCCTAATCAACTCCTCACCGATAGATTCAGGCCATGTAAAACCTCTAGTCGGGAATATCTGGCTCTGATACAGCTTGAATTTACCCGCGTCAGGCGTGAGCTCAATCAGCTTAAAACGGAATGTGCCAATATAACGCTTCACCGGAGCATCCTCATAAACTATTCTGTCACCTTCACGATACTTGATGTAGAGAGGAATCTTAGCCTCAAACTCAGCCCTAAGCCAATCGCTCCACTGCCCAACCGACAATTTAGCCACAACTTCCTGCGCATCCTTAGATGACGAAATTAAGGTTCTGTTGTAACCCTCACCCTCAGTATCTATCAGAAGCAGGTTATACGTCACCTTGCTATCAGTGCTCTTACTCCTCAACTCGATAATACCCTCTAGAGGTGGAGAATAGCTCTCTGGAACATTACTCCACCCCACACACCTCCTAAACTTGACTAGACGAGCCTTCGGGTGAGGCCTATTAGAGAAGCACATGCTGGGACTAATCTCGAAAGGATCTAAACCGTACCATGGAGCCCCCGACCCCTCAACCTGTATACTCTTCTTCACTCTGGGCGGCACAGTACATGGATACTTCAGGAGAATCGATTTTTTGCTAATCTTCTCTCCAACCTCCCATAGACATTCACAATGAGAAGTTGTGGAGAGGAAGCTTGAATGAACCCTATTTAAGGGTTCACCCTCAAAGTGAGTCCACATGCAACTTGCGCCTTGAGTTCCTGGCCAAGTTCCCGACACGATAGTTGTCCAGTTAGTGCCTGTCAATGTCGGATGAGTAGGGAATCCTTCACCATAGACGCCTTCCTTCATTAGCATCCCTATATTCGGGAGTGTCCCATCCTCCGCGAACTTCTTTATTAGGGTGGGAACTGCAGAGTCAAGCCCAATAATCATAGCCTTCCTGACCAAAGCTTATCCACACAGCGAATTTTGGTTTAATCTCAACCCGACCATAAAATTTAAACTTTCGTCTATTTTTCTACACCACACAAATTTAATACTATGAAGCATATTATCCCCTAAAGGTTAGCTTTAAGGATGAAGTGAAGTTAAGATGGAGCTTATAGATACGCATGCACATCTAGACCAAGTAGAAGATTTGGAAGGCGCTCTCAAGAGGGCAGTTGAAGCTGAAGTAACAACTGTTATAGCTGTAAGTGTAGACCTAGAATCCTGTAAAAGGACGTTAGAGATCAGTGAGTACTTCAGTTCTAACAAGATTAAAATATACCCTGCTCTGGGAGTGCATCCATGGGGACTGCAGACTGAAAATCTGGAAGATAGCTACAGGGTAGTAGAGGAGAACATTGAAAGAGCAGTAGCTATAGGTGAGGTTGGTTTAGATTTTTGGCTGCCCAAAGCTAAAGAGGCAGAGTTCAGGGATTTACAGATAAGCGTGCTTCAACATTTTATAGGTTTAGCTGAGGAGTACGATAAACCGCTTCTTTTGCATACAAGAGGTGCATGGAAGGAAGCTTATGAAATAGTAAGCGAGTCCGGTCTAAGCAGAGTGATTTTTCATTGGTTCAGCGGCTCCACCAATATCCTCTTAAAGATCGTTAGGGACGGATACTACATATCAGCGAGCCCAGCAGCCGAATATAGTAAGGCGCATAGAAATGCGATTAGTAAAGCCCCTCTAGAGAACATTGTTTTGGAGACGGATTCTCCGGTTAGATATAAGGGTGAAGTTTCAGAGCCAAGCTTCCTCATTAAATCCTTAAATGCTGTGGCTGAGATTAAGAATGTAGATAGGGAAAGAGTGGCGGAAGTCACAACTGAGAACGCTAAGGAAATATTTGATCTGTGATTCAAGAGCTATTTTCGGTGTAATAAGGGAAGATTTACATTTGTAAACATACGAAATAGAAAGTGAGAGATGGTTTGTAATGATAGCTGTCTATGTTCTGATTAAGGTTGAGAGCGGTGAAGCTTGGAGAATAGCTGAGAAGGTTTCCATGATGGATGGCGTAAAGATGACCCATACTGTGACTGGAGTCTATGACATAATAGCTTATGCTGAACTAGAAAATTTTGAAGCTCTTAAAGACCTTATTTCAAGCATTCAGAGCATTAAGGGTGTTGAGAGAACCCATACGGCAGTATCCATCTAAATCTTTTATAAATTCTCATTTTTTATTTATTAAAGGCGGTTGAAGAGATGAATGAAAGGATAGGTCAGTTAATTAAGAATCTCCAGAAGAACGGTTTCGAAGTGCTGTACGCAGAGAGTAGGGAAGAGGCGAAGGAGAAGATACTGAACCTTATATCCCCAAACGATAAGGTTGGGGTTGGCGGTTCGATAACCATAAGAGAATTAGGATTGATTGAAGCGTTGAGTCAGAGAGGAAATGTAGTCGTACATCACTGGAGGAAAGGATTGAGTCGTGAAGAGGTTGGTGAAGTACTTAAGGAAGAGTTGAATTCAGATGTCTTCCTGACGAGCAGTAACGCAGTAACTATGGATGGGAAACTTGTGAATATGGATATGACTGGCAATAGAGTATCAGCCATGATCTTCGGTCCCAATAAGGCGATAGTTGCGGTGGGAATCAATAAGATAGTGGAGGATGTAGAAGGAGCTATTGAACGCATCAGGAAGGTTGCTGCACCATTAAATGCGAAGAGAATTGGCGCTAAAACTCCATGTGTAAAGACGGGGTACTGTACGGACTGTGATTCGCCAGACAGAATTTGTAGAGTAACAACAATCATTGAGAAGAAGCCGTCAAGATCCGATATCACTGTGGTGCTTATTAATGAAGAGCTAGGCTACTGAGCTTTATCGCCTCAGAGTTCTTTAAGTCATACGAAAAATGGAGAATGTTACGTTACGCTCTAGGG
>CAZHYI010000181.1:0-3254 GCA_964536595.1 uncultured Candidatus Bathyarchaeia archaeon | reverse complement strand
AATGGAACAGCGAAATATTCGCAGCGATAACAAGCCTCATCGGAACCATAATCGGCATATTCCTAGGCGCCAAAGCATAAAAAATATAGGGGGGTCTATCCGTTATGCCTCGAACATCACGTAAAAGGCTGATCAAGAAGCGTCTTGTCGAATTAAAGAAAGCTATTAAGATAGACACCCAAAGACTGAGAGTTAAAATGCTCAATGGCCTCGAAGAACTATTCGACTTAGCAACAGCATTCGCAGAGGGCAAAATTAAAACTCAAGTTGAAGAAGGTAAGAAGGTTAAGGTTACGCTTAAGCAGCGTCAGATGTGGGCTCGTGTAGCAGCCTACATAGCGCAAATAATGAATAGCCTCGCTGAAGGCTTCGATGAACGCGAGATAGACGCTCAACTGGAAGAGTTGGAGCGGCTGGTGAATGAAGCTAAGGCAAAAACGGAAACTCAAAGAACTAAAGAGAAGGATCAAGGAACTAAGAAGAGTTGAAACACCAAAAGACAAAGTCGAGTTCTTCCGTGAAGTATTAAGATTGAAACCGTACCCATACCAAGCAGAGTTCCTGCGAGACCCATCACCACTCAAGGTTCTACGTTGGCCACGCAGAAGCGGAAAAACAACAGTCATGAGCGGAGACGACATCTGGTTTGCGGTTCATCACCCAAACACAACCATAATCGTAACCATGCCAAAATTCCAACAAATCAAAGAAGTCTATTTTCATGCGCTGCATGAGCATCTAGCCAGAATGGCGAGCAAATACTACGACAACCTAATAGAGTCTGAACTACAAACCATAATCCGCTTCAAGAACGGAGCAAGAATCCTAGCTGAGGCACCTGAACCCTTCACCATTAGAGGGCACGGACCAGGCAAGATAAGCATAGACGAGATGAACTTCATCCGTAAAGACAAGGACCTCTGGCTGAGCGCACTTCTCCCAATGACCCTAACACACACAATACACATCAATGTCGCATCAACACCATGGAACAAGGACAGCATCTACTACCAAATGTGCTTCAATAAAAGCTTCAGAGCATTCAGCGGCAACATATGGCACGAATCACCAAGCGACGCTGAAGAGCCTGGAAAGGCAAAGTACCTCCTAACATGGAGGGACATACTCAAACCTAACGGACCGCTAGACCCCAAACAAGTCGAAATTATGCGTGAGCAATATGCTGGTGATCCCTGGCGCTGGAAACGTGAGATGGAATCAACATTCGTTGATGACGAAACAGCTTTTCTGCCAAGCAGCCTAATAATCAAATGCCAGAACGACCAGCTGGATTTCATACCCTTCGAGAACAACCCGACAGGCGAGTTCTACTTAGGCTGGGACCTCGGGCGTGAAAGGGATCCGGGAGCCGTAGCTGTTGTTGAGCGTAAAGAAGATTACTTACGCTTAGTTCACTGCAGAGCCTTCAAGCTTAAGACGGCCTACGTGACACAGATGGCCTACATCAAGAGCCTATGCGACAGATGGCGCTGGATAAGGGCAGTCTACTATGACCATACAGGAACAAAGGGGATAGATGAGCAGATTGAGCGATCAGGCTTCCCAAGAGTTGAAGGCATAGACTTCACACGACCAATGAAGCACGCGATGGCCATGAATCTAAAGCAACTAATGATGACAGCCAGAGAAAGCGATAAGGAGCTGCCTCCTGAAGATGCACGAAGAAGGTTTGAGTTGCCCTACAACCCCGACATCCAAGCAGAACTGAATGTTGTTCAGTGGGAACAGAAGCCCGGATCTGAACTATACACCTTCAGCCATCCCGAAGGGACGCATGATGACCGTTTCTGGGCGATCGCCCTAGCCGCATACGCAGCCTGCACCCACAAATTCACACGTGGAATAATAGGTTTCGGAGATTTGGGTGAAAAATGAGGCTTATAGCTTATTGGCGCTGCCTCAAGTGCGGCGAATGCTGCAGACATTTAACAGGCAGAAGGTTCGGTTTAGCCCTAACACCGCTGGAGAAGAGACGGCTTGAGGTTCTAGCTGGAAAGCGAAGCATCACGCTTGATCTAAGGCCATTAACCTGGAACGGTTACCGCATTACGCTTTACCAGTTCGCACAGCAGACATGCCCATTCCTCGATAAAGATAACCACTGCACAATCTATAAGTGGCGTCCACTCGTCTGCCGAATGTATCCGCTTCACCCCTACGGCGTAAGCGACTGCACATGCCTAGACAGACTGCAAAGAAGAGGCTTCCAGGTACTATTCCCTCCACACCTAGAAGCGGCTGGTAAGGAGTACATCCTTAAAGTCACTCCACAACTCAAGATGGCGGTTGAACGTTACAGCCTAAATCGTGGCTGGGAACCTAACATACCCTTCACATTCCGAAGCACCTACGGCTCAATAACCCAATGAACATTTAGGAGATTAGGAAAGATGTTTAGTTGGTTAAAAAGGAGGAAGAAAGAGAGGAAGTCAATCTTCAGTATAGTTGGCCGCGAGAAGGCAAGCTATCTAGTGGCATCAACTGAACAATCAGTCAGTGAAAGCAGCAACATTCACGCAAGACTCGTAAGAGCAGGCCTAATAGAGGCGACAGTGAACCCGAGAACCGCAGCTAAAATCTTCATCGGTAAGGCCGAAGGAGTATCCTACCCAGACGACTTTAATGACTTCCAAGATTATCTTGACGCATACTATTATGTGCCGTATGTTGCTCGAGCAATAGACGTTAAGCAATTCATGATCTGGCAGAGAGGTTACAGCCTCGAAAGTACAGATCAAGAAAGCGTAAAACGCATCGAAGCCTTCTTGAAAGAGCTTCAAGCCGACACAGTGATTCGTGAGGGAACGCTTTACGCATTGATCTTCGGCAACATGTACTGGCACATCCGAAGGGATGAAGATAGAGTTAGGCTTAAGCCGCTTAACCCAATGAAGGTGGGAATAAAATACGATGAAAATAAAGAGGAAGTCATCAGCTACGTCTATACCCCGAAACTGGGGAGACGAATCAACTTTAAGCCTGAAGAGATCCTTCACTTAAAGTTTAATGCTGAGCCCTGGAACCTGTTTGGAGTTTCAACTTTAAGGCGGGTCCTCCCAACCATAAAGGCTATTCTCTTCATGGAGGAGAAGCTTCCTTGGTTAGCTAGAAGAAGGGCAGATCCACTCTTAGAGATCCAGATCGGGTCTCCAGGCAACCCTGTTAGTGAAGAAGAATTTAACCGAATAAAGACTGCGATTCTGAACCGTAAACCCGGCGAGGACATCTTTCAT
>CAZHYI010000180.1:0-3279 GCA_964536595.1 uncultured Candidatus Bathyarchaeia archaeon | reverse complement strand
GAAGGGTGAGATTGATGAAGAAAGATTCTGGGATGAAGCTGAGAAGAGGCTTAAGTTGGAAGGTGAGAGTTTGCTTAGGATTAGGGAGATTTGGCATAGCTCCTATAAACCGACCCCCGGAATGAAAGATCTAGTCATATCTCTAAGGAAGAAGTATAGGGTTGCAGCTCTCTCCAATAATACTTCAGAGAGAGTTAAATACCTAAATGAAAAGTATGGTCTGGATAGCGTGTTCGATGTTTATGTGTACTCCTTCGATTATGGAAGGCTGAAGCCTGATCCCTTCCTCTTTATGGAGGTTCTTGAAAAGTTAGGTGTAAGAGCTGAGGAGAGCGTATTAATAGATAATAGAGTGAAGATTTTGAGAGAGGCTGAAAGGTTAGGCATCAACACTATACTTTTCAAGTCAGAGAAACAGCTGAAGGAAGAGCTTAGGGCTTTGGGGTTAGAGTTTTAACATTTTTTATTGGGTATTTACCATACTTCTCAGCCGATCTTATCATAGCATCAATATTTTCTGCAGGGGTGTGTGGAACTAGACCTCCAGAAACCGAGAGAATGAATCCTCCGCCCGCAGCCCCATCCAGAATAGCTCTCCTACACACACTCTCAACTATTTCTGGATCGCCCTTAAGCATAACCTCTATTGAAGGAATATTCCCCATAAGGCAGACCTTATCCCCTATTTTACGTTTAGCCTCGGCAACGTCAATAGGGGAGCCGAAATGAAAAATATCAACGCCCATCTCAGGAATTAAGTCGAGAATATGCCTTATGTCACCCTCATTATGGTAAACGATTAATGCTCCTTTGAAGGTTTCAGCTATACGCTTCAATTCTGGAAATGCGAACTCTAAAAAATGCTTTCTTGACATGAAGGTTGCACTGTGATCAGATATGAAGACTTTGGTGGCTTTACCCACGATCTCCTCTTGAGCCTTAGCGAACTCTATAGCGGAGTCAGTCACTATCCTAATCAACTTATGGATCTTCTTGGGGTACCTATAGAAGCCAAGTAGAAACTTATCGTAACCCATCAGTAGGGCAGCGTACTCAACACCCCCCGGACAATAGACTTGATTATCCAGTAAACCGTAATGTTCCCTAACCTTCACTGGAGCATGCTCCACATAATACTTCAGAGCCTCAAGCTGATAGGGCAACCTACCATCACTCCATGGATCAGGAACCTCCAAAGAATCTATCTCGCTTGGATCCCTTATCACAGGCTTAGTTACAGGAGAGCTTCCCTCCGCCCATTCCAACTCAGCCCCAAAGGCTGTTGGAAACCCATCCCCCGGACCACTCATTCTAGGCCATAACGTGAAGTGACCATGCAAGGCATTCGGGAACCGCTCTATAAATCGGAGTTGACAGGCCAGCATCTTAGCCGGATCCTTATATAGCTCAAGCAGTCTCTCACCGCAGAAGGCTACATAGGTAGGTTCAGAACAGTATATTACGACAGGGACTTGATCGGGTTCCTTAAGCATCGCAGCCAAGTAGTACCGCTCTAACAGCTTACTCAATCGAAACCACCGATAGGATACATTATGCGCTTATAGCTAAATATGGTTTAACATATTAGTGAGCAACAAAAACCTTAAATTTATTTCAGAAGACTCTTCACCAATCAAAGTGTTAGAGATGCGCATGCTAAAGAAGAATCTTATAATGTCGCTCTATTCAATCGTAGCGCCTTTAATCCTTATAGTTATAGTTATCCTAGCTATAGGGGATAGCAGCCTTTTCATTCTCATAAATCAGGATCTGGCTAATCCTCTACTAGACTTTACATGTGCATATTTGCTACCAGCTTTATTCCTCATACTTTACATTGCTACATTACTATCCCTATATCGAACTAAAAATCCTAGATTAATCGCTGTTGGAGCAACCTCCCTCCTAAATGGCCCACTCTCCTACGCGATGGGTTCACTAATTAAACTATTAATCATGAGACCCAGACCTCTCGATACATTATCTTCCGTCAGAATAGTCGGTATCTGGCACACAAGCAGCTTCTCTTTCCCATCAACAACCACAATGCTCGTTTTCGGATTAACCTTCCCGATATTTTTTGATAATTCTCGCCGAGGCGCCCTGCTTCTCGCACTATCATACCTCATAGGTTTCTCAGTCATCTATACCGGATTTCACTTTCCTTTGGATGTGGCTGCTGGGATACTTCTCTCCCTAGCAATAACACTCTTCACGGTTAAAATGGAGGGTGTTCTGAGTAGAGCCTTCCAGAAATTAGGGTTTCAAGCTGAGAAGTGAGTTGCCGAATCCCGAAAAGTTAAGACCTGGAAGAGATAAACACTATATTCTATAGAACGGGAAGGAATGATGAATGGTTAAGAAGAGTTGGATAGAGAAGCTGGAGGATAGCAAGGATCTGCCAAAAGTGGAGCGTATCACCGAGAAGATGAGTAAAAGGTGGGGTGAAGGAACAGTTGTCATTCCATCACCCATAGAGGTAGATGCTCTCATGAGGAAGGTGCCTAAAGGCAAACTCCTCACGATTAATGAGGTTCGAGCGGCCTTAGCAAAGAAACATAATACAACGATCGCTTGCCCCTTAACGACTGGGATATTCGCTTGGATAGCGGCCCACGCCGCTGAAGAAAGAAGGGAGAAAGGAGAGAAGGATATTACTCCTTACTGGCGTACCTTGAAAGCAGGAGGAGCTATAAATCCCAAATATCCTGGTGGAGTTGAGAGGCAGAAAAAGCTTCTAGAGAGGGAGGGGCATAAGGTGATCAAGAAAGGCAAAAAGTACGTTGTTGAGGATTACGAGAAGGCCTTAATTAAACTATAAAAGAGGAGCATGGATGCAACCTACTCATTAGTTATGGAAAAACTTAATGTTTTTATCTTAATGTGGATACTTCTGAAAGGGATTTAGAGAGAGAATTGAAAATGTTTGAAGTGGTAATCTTCGATTGGGATGGAACTTTAGCTGACAGCAAAAAATACATCGTGAGGGCATTCCAGAAAGTATTGAGGGAAATCGGTTGCGAAGTAACCGATGAGTACATTGATAGATTGATCGGAATTGGGCCAAGAAACATCTTCAAAGAGGCATTGAAATCCACAAATACACCTTACAGTGAAGAAATGATAAATGAGATGATAGAAAGAAAGATTAAGGTGCATATGGTCTTCCTCAAAGATATAAAGCTCTTCGATGGTGCCGCTGAACTTTTACGCTCTTTACATAATAAAGTCAAGATAGCTCTGGCAACGATGAGTAACAGAAAGGTGATTGAGAAGATA
>CAZHYI010000179.1:0-3303 GCA_964536595.1 uncultured Candidatus Bathyarchaeia archaeon | reverse complement strand
GCCATGGATCTGTTGCGGGAATATAGAAGAACTATAATGCGATATGTAAGTTGGATAAGGGAAGGTGAGGGAAGATTTCAAGAGTTGGATTCCTTCTATCTGATTAGAGGAGGCACAAACATAAGCGAAAGAATGATCGGTACAATATCTAATCTATTTCTAACTACACTGCCAAAAAGGGATAAACCATTGATCGCATACTCAATAGTGAATGAAGAAAATATCATTAAAATCTCAGCGAGAGGAACAAACAAGACTGTTGAGAAAGGAATAAATCTCGGCGAAATAATGAGAGAAGCGGCGGAAAAGTTCTCCGGAATGGGCGGCGGACACGATGTGGCGGCGGGTGCACAGATTCCTATTGATCGTTTAGACGATTTCTTGAGAATAGTTGATTCGTTGATAAAAGAGAGGTTAAAGTCGAATTGATGGAGGGTAACTTGAAGTTAGAATTTATGAATGAGAAGACTGCGAAAATTATCTATAACGCTATAACTCCCGATGATTATGAAGCACCAAACTTTAAGATAAAGAGTAAACAAAGCGGGAAGACAATTAACGTTAGGCTTGAGTGTTTAAAGATCGGATCACTCATGGAAACTTTAGATGACTTACTGAGTTGCGTTCAGATGGCAGAGAAAACAATAGAGAACTTAAAAGAGTCATCACCCCATAAATCATAAAGAACCTTCTCATTAATGTAAAGTGATATTCTGGATCGATGAATAAAGATGTTGGATATAAGACTAATTCGGAGAAACCCTGAGCTCGTTAGGGAGAGCTTAGAGAAGAGAGGAGACTTTGAAAAAATCAAGCTATTAGACGAGTTGTTACTCAAGGATAAGGAATGGAGGGAACTCCTAAGTGAAACTGATAAACTTAGGAACTATAGAAACGTGCTCACAAGAAATATAGGTAAGTTAAAAAAGGAAGGTAAAGATGTCAGCGATCTTCTCAAAGAGGCTGAGCAGATCTCAGCGCAGATTGAACAGATGGAGAAGAAGGTCCGAGAATGTAAGGATGAAGTAGACTTTATGCTTAAACGTCTACCAAATCTGATTCATGAATCCGTACCTGTAGGAACGGACGAAAGCGATAATGTAGTGATTCGGGTTTGGGGTTCCCCGCCAACATTTAATTTTCCAATTAAGGATCATTTGGATTTGGCGCTGAATCTTGGAATAATTGAGGTGGAAAGGGCGGCTAAAATAGCTGGATCAAGATTCTTCTATTTGAAGGGTGACGCTGTAAATCTTGAGATCGCTTTAATAAGATTTGCTTTGGATAAACTCACTAAGAAGGGATGGCAAGTTATAGAGCCGCCCTTTATGATGAGATATAAGCCTTACGAAGGTGTCACAGACCTAGTGGATTTTGAAGAGATGTTATATAAGATTGAAGGGGAAGACCTCTACCTAATAGCGACTTCTGAACACCCCATAGCAGCTATGTTCATGGATGAAGTGCTCATCAGCTCAAATTTACCGCTCAAATATGTGGGTGTAAGTCCATGCTTCCGTAAAGAAGCGGGAGCCCACGGCAAAGACACTAAAGGAATATTCCGAACTCATCAATTTAACAAAGTTGAGCAATTCATATTTTGTCTACCTGAAGAATCATGGAGTCTCTTTGAAGAATTAATAAGAAACGCTGAGGAGATCTATCAGGATCTGGAACTACCCTACAGGATAGTGAATGTATGTTCTGGCGAGTTAGGCGCGGTAGCTGCAAAGAAGTATGACTTGGAGGTTTGGATGCCTGCTCAGGGAAGATATAGAGAGGTTGTTTCATGCAGCAACTGTACAGATTATCAGGCTAGAAGCCTAAATATTCGATATAGAGAAGGGGAAGGGAAGCCGCCTAAAGGGTATGTTCATACATTAAATGCTACAGCATTAGCTACCGGAAGAACGATAGTGGCGATTCTCGAGAACTTTCAGCAGGCTGATGGAACAGTGGTTATACCTAAGGTGTTGAGGCCATATATGAACGGTAAAGAAATAATAAGTGGATAGATAAATTATTGAGGAATGAAAAGATATTATTTTAGGAGTTAAAGGCTAAACTACAATCTCGATTTGGGATGCGTATGTTCAGTAAAGTTGGAATCGTAGCAAGAACTGACCGTAAGAACGCTTTTGATTGCGCAATAGAATTAATGAAATATTTACATTCGAGAGAGATTAAGGTGTATCTTGAACCTTCTCTGGCTCAATACTCAAGACGGCCAGATCTTGCTAAAGACCTTAAAGATATGAATGTTGATCTCATAATAACTGTAGGTGGGGATGGAACGATTCTTAAAACCTGCTTACAAATCCCTAAACCCGAGCCTCCAATATTGGCCATAAATATGGGAATTAGGGGTTTTCTAACAGAAGTGAAGCCGAATGAAGGATTGAAGGCTCTAGAGAGATGCTTGAAGGGGGATTACCAGATTGAGGAAATCACTAAAATAGCCTCTTATATCGGTGACGATAGACTCCCAGACGCGCTGAACGACGTATACATCACATCCAAAATTCCAGCAAAATTGTTATTTGCAGAGATATTAAAGGGCGACACTAAAGTCGGTTATTGCCGCGCAGACGGTTTTGTGGTAGCAACTAAAGCTGGCGCTACAGGCTATTCGCTGTCTGCGGGGGGTCCCCTTCTGGATCCAGAAGTGAACGCTTTCATATTGACACCGATATGTCCCCTAACACACTTTTATCCCTTAATCTTTCCCGATAGCTCAGAAATAAAGATAAGATTGTTAAAGACTAAAGAGGCAGTTGTGGTTATTGATGGAGATTACATAAGGGATCTATCGAAAGAAGAAAACGTGATCTCTTTAAGAAGTTCAGAGTATAAGACGAGATTTGTAAGGTTTGACATGAATTTCTATAATAGGGTGAGAAGGAGGCTTCTAATCTCTAGAGGAATGAAGCTGTGAAGGGAAAGGATAACCAATCATTAATTTTGGATACCTCTGTACTTATAGGGGGGTTTGACCCTAACGATGTAGACGTTGAGCAGTACATCACTCCACAAGTGAAAAAGGAACTGCGAGAGAAAACTATATTGTTGACTAGGGTTCAAATGGCTGTAGAAGCGAGCAGATTAAAAGTTGAAGAGGCAGAGCCAAAGTTTAGTGAGATCGTACTTAAGAAGGCATCAAAGATCGGTGACTCTCTCTTTCTATCCCAAACAGACCTCGCATTATTGGCTTTAGCACTACAACTTAAAGAAGAAGGCAAGAACCCGATAATTTTAACAGAGGACTACTCAATGCAGAATGTTGCGTCTCTACTAGGAATAGAC
>CAZHYI010000178.1:0-3312 GCA_964536595.1 uncultured Candidatus Bathyarchaeia archaeon | reverse complement strand
CGCTAACCACTTTATGTATGCTTCCTCATAATTCTCGTTAGGCACAACATAATTCTTTATGAACTTGGCATGCTCCTCAATCAACATCTCTAAGCGTTCCTTGGGGTACTGATCCAGCGAACCCCACTTCATCCGTATCTCCCTCAAAAGGATCTCGAGAGGAGTGAAATGGTATGGGAGATACATATACTCTAAGTCTACATCGTAACCGTAACTCCTTATACCACTGCTCAAGTATCTCCCCTCAAAGCCAGCTATACACAGACTATCCTCCGCATCATCAATCTCGTTAATTATGTTCTTAACTTCCTTCTCCACTGCTTCCTTCTCCTTACTCAACCAAAAAGAGATCATCCTCACCCACTCATCAGGATTTATTTTGTCCGTTATACTCCATCTAAGAATCCTCAATGTAGCCTCAACAGCAAATCTTAAGGTTAAGCGAGTAAATTCGGGATCCTTATAGCAGTAAAGCTCAAGTTTAGGGTATTTAAGAGCGATCCCTCTAATAGCCTTCAATATAGCCTCCACCCCTGAAAGCCAAGTGGTGAAAGGGCCAGAAATAACATCTCTAAGCGCCTCTATAACCAGATTGTAGGGTGCCCCTTCCGCTAACTCCCTAACATACTCCTCCAAATCTTTAGAGAGATTTAGAAACAGCTTCTCGTAATTTAAGATATGAATATTTAAGTACTCAACAACCTTCCTATTCACAGTTTTAAGTTCACTTGGAGCAACTAGAATCTTTACCCTCTGCATAGCAGATCTTACTTACTTCCCCTTCCAAGTCTTCAATATAGTTAAGTATCCACTCTCAATGATTGAAGGATTCTCCTCAATCTTCATAACAATATTCCTCAATTTCTCCAGATTCATAGCCTCAATCTTAATAATTATATCATTCGAACCATGAACCTCCTGAACTAAACTTACATTCTCCAGCGAAGCCAACTCCCTTGAAACCTCCTCAATCTTCCCCTTCTTAACCTTCAGTAACATGTATCCTGCAACCATATTCTCAGAGAACTTCTCACCCACCTCAATAGTATACTTCTTAATTATTCCAGCATCTCTAAGCTTCTTAACTCTGAAATGTATGCTGGAGTCGGATAGACCTAAAATCTTACCTATCTCCGTGAATGGAGTTCTCGCATTCCTCTTTAAAGCTTCAATTATCTTTCTATCAATCTCATCTATCGTTTTCGTTGACACCTTCATCAACATTTACGATTTTTCTTCAAGAAAATAGTGTTAGCATTCTCCCTAATATATTTTAAGAAGTTCGATATGATCATTAAGAAATCCTTAAATAACCCTTAAATATATGTTAAAAATCGAAAAAATAGAGCATTCGGAGGAGTTGATTATGGCTGAAGTTCCACAATTATACGGTACACCTGTCTTAATATTGAAGGAAGGTTCGAGGAGAGAGAGAGGCCGCGGTGCACAGCATAGTAACATTATGGCTGCTAGGCTTGTCGCCGAGGCCGTGAGAAGCGCCTTAGGTCCCAAAGGTATGGATAAGATGCTCGTTGACAGTTTCGGGGATGTGACTATCACAAGTGACGGAAGAACAATCCTTGATGAGATGGATGTTGAGCATCCAGCTGCTAAGATGATGGTTGAGGTTGCTAAGACTCAGGATGATGAGGTTGGTGACGGAACCACCACTGCAGTAGTCCTCGCAGGCGAGTTACTCTCTAAGGCTGAGGATCTCATAGATAAGAATATTCACCCCACAGTAATAATCGATGGTTACAGAAAGTCCGAGGAGAAGGCTTTAGAGGTTCTAGAAAAAATAGCGATACCGGTGGACAGTAATGATCGAGAGGTCTTAAAGAAGATCGCCATGGTCTCAATGGCTAGCAAATTGGTATCGGAAGAGAAAGAGCCGCTAGCCGACATCGTTGTCTCAGCGGTTTTACATGTAGCGCAGAAGGTGGGGGATAAGTATAAGGTTGATCTGGATGACATAATGGTTGAGAAGAAGGCTGGCGAGTCACTGGCAGACACTAAATTCATAGAAGGAATAGTACTGGACAAAGAAGTTGTTCATCCAGGAATGCCTAAACGTGTTGAAGACGCAAAGATAGCCCTTCTAAACTGTGCCTTGGAGGTTGAGAAGACAGAGTTCGACGCCAAATTGAACATCGAGTCACCTGAACAGATGGAGGCGTTCATTCGGCAGGAGGAGAGCATGCTTAGAGAAATGGTTGAGAAGATTGCTAAGACAGGAGCGAACGTTGTTATCTGCCAGAAGGGTATTGATGATGTTGCTCAGCACTTCCTAGCTAGAAACGGCATTCTGGCTGTAAGGAGAGCAAAGAAGTCCGATATGGAGAAGCTTGCTAAGGCAACAGGCGGCAAGATAGTCACTAACATCGATGATATATCAGAGAAAGATCTGGGATACGCCAAACTGGTTGAGGAGCGGAAGGTAGGAGAAGACAAGATGACCTTCATTGAGGGCTGCAAGAATCCACGGGCTGTCGCCATACTTATTCGTGGCGGCGCTGAAAGGATAGTTGATGAGGCTGAACGCTCAATACATGACGCTCTATGTGTAGTGCGTGACGTCGTTGAGGAGCCCAAAATAGTTGCTGGTGGTGGAGCACCTGAACTGGAAGTTGCTAAGGTACTGAGGAAGTTCGCTGAGGGACTGCCCGGTAAGGAGCAGCTTGCTGTTCAGAGCTATGCTGAAGCTTTAGAGGCTATCCCATTGACTCTGGGTGAGAATGCAGGGTTAGATCCGATCGAGATAATCTCTGAGCTTCGCGCTAGACATGACAGCGGCGAAGTCTGGGCGGGCGTCAATGTTATGGATGGCAAAGTCGACAATATGGAGAAACTGGAAGTTTTTGAGCCTGTAGCTGTCAAGAAGCAAGTCATCAAGTCTGCAACTGAAGCTGCAACTATGATATTGAAGATTGATGATGTCATAGCTGCCGGAAAGATGAAGACCCCTTCACCTAAAGGACCTTCAGAATATGGCGGTTATGGAGGCGTTGGAGGAGTTTAATAGATAAAGGAGGTGAATGTGTATGGCTTATTTAGCTGGTCAACCTATCCTAGTATTGAAGGAAGGAACAACTAGACGTAGAGGTAGAGATGCTAGAAGTAACAACATTATGGCTGCAAGAATAATCGCTGAGGTTTTAAAGAGCACTCTTGGACCTAGAGGTATGGATAAGATGCTCATCGACAGTCTAGGCGACGTAACAATAACCAATGACGGCGCAGCGATTCTAGATGAGATTGATGTTGAGCATCCAGCTGCTAAGATGATGGTTGAGGTTGCTAAGACTCAGGATG
>CAZHYI010000177.1:0-3313 GCA_964536595.1 uncultured Candidatus Bathyarchaeia archaeon | reverse complement strand
AGATAGTTGATGAACCAATCAAGGTTAAGAATGGGTACATTGATATACCGAACCGTCCAGGTTTAGGCATAGAACTCAACGAGGAGGCTGTGAAGAAGTATCCATACATTGAGGGACCTAAATCCGCTCCTATCTAGAAGATTCTCTCTTATTTCTTTGATGGATATCATAATTAACTGATCGAGATTGGCGGGCCCGAGGGGATTTGAACCCCTGACTTTCGGCTTTCCCACCTATTTTTGACCGGAGGCTTACATACCCTCAAGCTTCGGGTTCGATGCCCTAATCCAGGCTAGGCCACGGGCCCAAAAAATTATTGTGTATTGAAGAAAACTATTCTTTGAAACCGATTAGTGTATGCGTCTGTTCTATTTCCGGCATCTGTCTTATTTTAGTAACTATCTTATCCAGCGTATCTAAATCTTTAGCTTCAAGCCTAATCACTAAATCCCACATTCCGTACGTAATTAAAACCTCTGTGACTCCCCCACTCTTCTTAATAGTTTCTGCAATTTTATGTTCTGTTCCTCTCTTAACGATCGCTAACAAGACCGCCTTCACGTTAGATTCACTCATGAAAGCTCCCTCTCTTTGATATCGGAGAGTGAAGAGAGATATAAAACTATTTCCTAACTCTTTTATTACTTAACAATATTTATGTAATCCAATGTATTCCTACTTCATGTATGAAAGGTAGGGAAATATCATGAGTGAGAGGACGACTATATCCCTTATAAAGTGTGATGTGGGTTCTCTACCTGGGCATCATGTGGTTCCTGAAATTCTATTGAAAATCGGTAGAAAGGAATTAGGGAAGGCTAAGAGTGAAGGTCTAATAAATAGTTTTTATGTATTTAATGCCGGTGATGATTTAGAGCTGCTCATGGTTCATCAAAAGGGTGAAAGGAACTCTGAGATTCATTCTTTAGCTTGGAACATATTTCAAGAGGCTTCTGAGAAGGCAAGGGAACTTAAACTTTATGGTGCAGGTCAAGACCTCATTAAAGACTCTTTTGCAGGAAACATTAGGGGTTTGGGTCCTGGCGTCGCTGAAATGGAGATTAAGGAGAGGGGCTCTGAACCTATAGTCATATGGGCAGCCGACAAGACTGGGCCAGGAGCTTTCAACTTTCCTTTGTTTAAGATCTTTGCTGATCCTTCGAACACTGCAGGTTTAATCCTTGATTCTATGATGATTAAAGGCTTCAAGTTTGAGGTGCTTGATCAAGAAAAAAATAGAAAGGTTGTTCTGAAATGTCCTGAGGAGATGTATGAACTTATAGCCTTGATAGGTACGCCGGGCCGATACATAATTTCACATATTTGGAGAGCTATAGACGATCTTGTCTGCGTTGCCACAAGCACCACTAAACTCTCTGCTTTAGCTGGTAGATATGTGGGTAAGGATGATCCGATAGCTATAATAAGGGCTCAGAAAGGGCTTCCAGCTCTAGGAGAGATTCTCATGCCTTTCCTTCACAGCTACTTTGTTGCTGGTTGGATGAGAGGGAGTCATTGGGGTCCAATAATGCCTGTGAGCCTTAAGGACAGCAAATGTACAGTATTTGATGGACCGCCTAGGCTTGTAGCCTTAGGTTTTCAAGTTTGTAACGGTGAAATGGTCAGTGATGAAGATGGAAATCCCTTAATATACGATCTCTTTGATGATCCGGCCTTCGACTTAGCTAGGAGAGAGGCTATAGATTACACCGCTGTTCTGAGGAGGATGGGTGAATTCGAGCCTGCAAGACTGCCAGAAAATAAGATGGAATACACTACATTGCCTCAAATACTTAAAAAACTTGAGGACCGATTTGAACCGGTTTAAATGGAAAATTGAAAAGACTTTTAAATGTACAATTCATTCTTAAAATTTGAGCTGAGAGAAATGCAAGCCTACATCTTCATTAATACTGAGCCAGGAAAACTTTGGAAGGTGGCTGATGTTGCCCTCAAGATTAATGGTGTAAAGATGGCTCACGCCGTAACTGGAGAATTCGATGTGATAGTATTTGCAGAGTTTCCCAAAATCGAGGACTTGAAGAATGCTATAGATAAGCTCCATTCATTAGATGGTGTAATCAGGACTCATACAGCAATAGTGATGCCCTTCAGATTAGAATTTGAAGAGCAACCTTAAGACTAATCCAGCGATTTTATACGCTCCTTCTTTTAGAGTAAAATTATAGAGTTTCCTTTAATCGTTCCTTCTTCTTTCTCGAAGGTCTCTTAATGAAGAGTCGCTTGATTTTATCTGAGATGGAATCAAAGATGGATGGTAACTCCCAACCAGATTCAGTGAATATGTAGGTTCTTCTCGTAGTTTTTATAGTGACGTTGACTTCATATCTCCGCCTTTTCTCCTCAGAAGGCTCCTTACCTGTTTTTATCGTTGATCTAACTTCAAGTATGTTAGAGTATATTTTACATAAAGTGTTTGCTACTCTCACCAATTTAATTTTGGCTGCTTCAGCTTCGAAAGGATCCTCAGGTAATCCCACGATATAGACAGGTACCTCCGCTTTAGTGGGCTCCGTGAGGATTTTAACGAAATCTCTGAATGTAACTATTCCTTGAAGTTCGTCCCAAAGCTTCACTATAGTATATGTTCGTTTATGAGTGATCATTTCTCTAATTATACTTGTTATGTCATCTCTTACATCGCATGTAGCAACATTCTTATCCATTATAGAATTAACTTTTAAACTTAGAAATCTTGAGGATTCACCTATTCTCGCTCCCATCTCTACGCCCTCCTTCGGAATCATTAAGGAAACTATGTGGTCAGATGTTAGGATTCCAACTAACTTCCCAAATTTCAATACGGGTAGATGATCTAAACCCTTCTTAATCATTATGTTTCTAGCTTTAGAAATTGAATCTTCACTCTTTATCGTTAATAGATCGCTTGTCATCACATTACTCACCTTCATTCTTTCAGCCTCTTTGAGGGAGGCTATGGCTTGACATAGAGAGTGAATATTTACAGCTCCTTCCAGTCTATCCTTCCTAAAGACTGGAAGCACCCTCAATCTATGGTAAGTCATTAATTCTGCAGCTTTTTTTACAGTATCTGTAGGAGACAATTTTGGAGTGGAAATCATCAAGTTTGCAGCTTTCATTCCTCCAATATTGGAAGCCTTTAATATTTCCCTTATAGTGATTACTCCTACCTTCCTTTCTTTTTGTATAAAAACTTGGTAGCTATCATTGCTCCTTAATGTTCCAATAACTTCAGATATGGGGGCTGAAGGTGAAACTATAAGAGGCTCTGAAAGGAATCGTTCTATTCTAGAACTAATAAGGTTCTCCA
>CAZHYI010000176.1:0-3379 GCA_964536595.1 uncultured Candidatus Bathyarchaeia archaeon | reverse complement strand
AATGGGGTTCACTGGATCAGTACCCCAAGGAACGCTTGGAGAGATTGATTGAGGAGCATGCTAAGTTCATAAAGAATTATGTTGTGCCCAACAGGGATTATGAGGAAGCATACATAAAGTGGTTAGCTGATAATGTTTCATGGCTTAGAGGTGTGAGGCATTATCTTAACTGAAGGTTATTTCTTGTGAAATTTCTCTATCTCTTCCCTATTTCTCTCTAGAAGTGAAATCACTTCTTCATCGCTTGTTTGATCAAATATTCTATAAAATTGCCCAACAGCGAAGAATGGTTCCGGCGCATATAAGCAGATAAGTTGATCAACACTACTTCTGATTTTATTTAAGGCAGATGGGGGAGCTACAGGTATAGCGACAACTATTTTCTTGGCGCCCTTCTTCCGTATTGAGGCTATAGCTGCCATCATAGTGGCTCCAGTCGCTATTCCATCATCCACAACTATGACTGTTTTTCCTTTAAGGTTGGGGTAGGGTCGGTCTCCCCGATACATGTGTAGTCTTCTTTTTATTTCGTGAAGTTGCCTCTCAACCTCTTCCTTTATGTAGTTTTCAGATACTCCTAAATACTCAACCAGTCTCTGATCTAAAATTAATGTTCCATCTTCTGCTAATGCACCGATCGCTAACTCTGGATTGCCGGGAGCGCCTATCTTTCTTGGAGCTGTAATGTCAAGAGGCGCCTTTAACCTATGCGCAATCTCGTACCCAACAACGACGCCGCCTCGAGGTATCGCTAAGACCAAAACGTCCTTTCCGACATACTCTAAAAGTTTAGTTGCTAATTGCCTGCCAGCTTCGACTCTATCATTGAACATTTGGAACTACCTAACGTTACTTTTCTATGGATGCGACACCCTCTATTAGGTCTTTGATTACGCCCTTAACGATTCTTCCCCTATAGAATCTCCCGTATCTATCAATCAAATCTACATGAATGTTGTGGGAGAATTCACTGTTACGACACTTTATTTCTCCGCTAGTTGAAAGCACTTCGAGTCCGTGTCTAGGCTTTACTGTAAATTCTTCTCCGTTACGTTCTAATACTGCCTTCCAGAGTGTGCCTATCGCAAACTCAACCCTTAAGTTTTGAATTCCACTCTTCAGGAGGTTCTGCCTAATCTCGTTCGGGAAATCCTCTCCAGGCGCGAATGCGAATAGAAGTGACTCGCCTCTTTCAGGTTTCTCCTTTGCGACGTCGGATCTTAAGTGCATTACGCCTGTTGCCGGGTCCACCTCTCTCCTCAGTTTAGCTCCAGTGAGGGGTTTGATTAGTAGCTTCAGTTCTCCAGATTCTGCGTCCATGAGGTGCCCACCCAGTAATCCTCCATCTTTCTCTATTATTGTGTGTAAGTGGGGGACTATGTTGGGCTCTGCACCCTCACCTTCATTCTCAGTTTCTATGAATACACCTGAAATGCTGAGGACTTTACTCTCACCTTCAAAGAGTGCCCGTGCAAAGGTTGGAATTGGTTTATTCTTGGTCATGAAGAAACCGCAGAGAGTGTTTCTTAAGGATCCTTCACTACATTTTATATATCCTTGGGTTACGCCCTTCTCCATCAAGAAGCTCTTAAGATTCTTAATTAGTGAACCGTCACTCCAACTTAAGTCGCACCTTAACCCTTCCTCTTCCTTCAAGAAGGCAGTATATAGCTTAGCCCTCCAAGATGGCTTTTTACCCTCCTCAAGCCCGATTCTTCCCACATCTCCCTCGATCGCTCTCCCTAATGCTTTTTTTCTGACAAGTCTGAAGATCGGTTTCAGTCTAGTTCTGTCGCTCCCACACTTCAAATTCTCTTCACCAGAAACACTTTTCACAAGTTAACTATGTTCTACTTAAAAAATAAAAGTAATTAAATGTAGGCTATTTCTGGAAGTATTTTCGATTTAGAAGCACTCAGCTACATTCAAGGGCTCATTTGAGGTAGTAGAGTGTTGTTAAGGCGTAGATCTTTGTTGCTCTAATTAGATCCTCTACAGGTATTCTCTCGTTGGGTCCATGACAGAAGTACAATAGTCCAGGGCCGAAGGCAGGTATTACAGGGAACTTGCCTACATTGATCATGTGGAGGGCGTCTGTTCCGCCTGGGAAGCATCCGATTTTGGGTTTTCGCCCTAAAACCTCTTCGGTAGCTTTCAGTGTTACCTGAACTATTGGTTCGTCGGGTGATATTTCAGCTGCGATGCTTCCGAATCTGTATTCCGCTCTAACCTTAAGTTTCGGATCTTCTCTTCTCAGCTTATCTAGGAAGCGCTCTACATCGGCCATTACGGATTCTGGACTCATTCCCGGAATTATTCTTATGTCGCATCCAGCTATGGCTTCTCCGGGGCATACTCCATAGTAGATTCCTCCTTTAAGGAAGACTGCTCCATTCATTGTTGGTCCTTGAGGGCAGTAAGGGTGAGGCTTATAGGTGAGTTTAAGTTCACTCTTCATTCTGGAGAGCACTTCAGATAGTTTCATACATGCATTTATGCCTCCCTTAAGGTCGGTGAGGCTGCTATGCATCTGGGTGCCCTCAACAATTATGTCGAAATATACTCCACCTCTCACAACCACGGTGAGGTAGTCCCAACACTCATCTATTCCAGATGGTTCAGTAACTATTCCAGCGTCTGCCCTTAAGCCTTTCTCCTTAACCAGCCAGTCAGCCCCATAATGGGTTCCCGCCTCCTCATCCGCTGTGAGGGCTAACATTAATCTACCATTAAGTTCTGCCCCAACCTCCTTTAATGCGCCGGCAGCCATTATCATTGATGCAACGGCACCCTTCATGTCAGCTGTTCCTCTCCCATACATCTCACCATTTATGATCTCTGCACCGAGAGGATCCGTTATCCACTCATCCCTTAAACCCACAGGTTTCGTATCTAAATGACCCGAAAGCATAAGTGTAGGCTTCTTTGCGGATCCGGTTAGGTAGGCTAAAACGTTTGGTCTATGCTCCTCTTTAGCGATTATCTCTATCTCATCTATACCTAACTCATTAAGCTTCTTTATGCAAAGCTCAGCTACTTTAGACTCGTCTCCAGGAGGGTTCTCACTTGGCGTCCTAACAAGCTCTTGAGTAAATCTTATTATATCCTCTCTCCACTCATCTATTGTTTTAAGAAGCTGCTCTTTAACCAAAAATATTCTCCTCCAGACATGATATTTTGAGATTAAGCAATTTAAAATTTAATATATGAAGTGATTGAATGATGTTATAGGTTGAGTGTGTATTGGGGAGTTTGTTAGGCATGTTTGAGAGGATAGATCATGTGAAGCTATATGTTAAGGACTTGGAGAAGGTTGCGGATTTCTATATAAATAAGCTTGGTTTCCGTGTGGTTGGACCTTCACCAGACGTTATGGAGG
>CAZHYI010000175.1:0-3394 GCA_964536595.1 uncultured Candidatus Bathyarchaeia archaeon | reverse complement strand
TGACTGGTATGCCAAGCCAGTGAAAAGCGGGAGTATAGATTTGTCCTCCTCCCAATCCAATTGCTGGAAAAATAAAGGATACTAGTGACACTAGCAGAATGGAAAACAGATATGAGTTTTCGTCCATGTTTTATCTTCCTTCCAAATAACCTATTACGGCTTTTGCCGCGCTTTTAATGAAAGTGAACTGTTTATTCCTTATCCATTTTAAAACTATGCTTGGTCTTAAGTAGAAAGTAATATATGCTTTCTGGAAAAGGGCTTTAAGCTGTTTTTCAGTTACGCCTTTTATCTTCATTATGGGTTCAACAGCATTAAATTTAGACCAGTCTTTAGTAAGAAGTAAACCATTCTTTATTGCATAATCATAAATTGGCGTTCCTGGATACGGAGTAAGAATAGAGAACTCGGCGTAATCAAGGTTTAATTTTTTGGCAAAATTTATTGTCATTTTGATGGTTTCCACAGTATCCTGTAGAAATCCTATGATAAAGGAGCCTAAAACCTGAATTCTGGCGTCCTTCACAATTTTAACAGCTTTTCTCACTTGTTCAAGGGTTATTCGCTTTCCTATTGCGTCAAGTATTCTTTGAGAACCAGACTCTATACCGAGAAAAAGTATCCAGCATCCAGCTTCCTTCATCTTCTCAACCAATTTCCTCGATAAAGTATCGACTCTTGAGGATGCACCCCAACTTATATCCCAGCCTTCTTTGATGATTCCCTCGCATATTTTTTCGGCTCTCTTCCGATCAAGCGTGAATGTGTCATCCATAAATTCTACATTCTTAATCCCGTAGTCTTCATAAATAGTCTTCATTTCTTCAAGAACATTTTCTGGGCTTCTTCCCCGCCAGTAACCGCCGAAAAGGCGGGATGAAGAACAAAATGAACAGCGAAATGGGCACCCTCGGCTCGTTATCATCGTTGTATATCTTACGCCATTAGCCTGATAAAGGTGCATGGGCAGCAAGTCTCTGCTTGGAAAGGGAATTTCATCTATTTTTTTGATGAATGGTCTAGGCTCATTTTCAACTATACGATTTTCTTTCCGAAAGGCAATGCCCTTCACGCTTTCTAAAGGTCTCTTTCCCTCAATAGCATCCGTTAATTCCTTGATCGTTTTTTCTCCTTCACCTTTAACAACAACATCGATATGCTGGCATTCTTCCAGCGTTTGTTTAGGAAGAAAAGTTACGTGTGGACCACCTATTACAACTGTACAGTCTTCTCTTATTTGCTTAGCTATTTTTGCAACGGCATAAGCGCTAGGCATTGAAGGCGTTACTGAAGTTATTCCCACAATATCGGGAAAGAAATTCCTTAGCTCTTTTCTCACATCATTCATGGTGTAGTCGAGAATGTTCGAATCTATAATCTTCACTTCATGATTCTTCCTTAAAATGGATGCGAGGTAGGCTAAACCTAGGGGAGGAGATGAAACACCCACTGTTGATTTTACAGCTGAATTGTACGGAGGCGATATTAGACAAATTCTCATATTTTCGCCTCTATTCTCCTAATTTTCAATTGAATTGGAAAGTTATAGATACTTTTTGCTTTTCTTTCAATTATCTTGACAAAAAGCCAGTAAAGGAAAGACAAAAATCTACTATACCATTTTCCTTTAAAGTATGATTTCATTATTACCTTTGCCCAGTAAATATCATGCTTCAAGCATTCTATGAGAAGCCCCATTTGCAAATCGCTCATTTGCTCCATCGTAAACCAGTTTTCATCTTTTAGTCTTCCAAGCGGAACAAAAAACAATGGCACAATTAGACTTTTGAAGCCCTTAAGGTCATCCATTAATTCTATGGTTTTTATAACGTCATCCTCTGTTTCTTGAGGAAGACCAGTTATCAGAGTGCAAGCAGGTACAAGGTTATTATCCGTCATTATGCCTGCAGCAGTTTTTACCACTTCTGGCCATTGTTCAGGGCGGAAAGGCCTCGCTTTAGCTGGCATAATTTTCTTTGCAAGTTCAGGTGAGCCTGTTTCTATGCCTATTTCTGCACCCCACCATTCTTGTTTACCATTAATTATTATGTTGGCAATTTCCTCTACCAGCTGAGGATCTGCCGCTATAGCTGCCATTGAAGCGTGACTCCAACTAAGCGTGTCAACATATTTTTTACAAAGTCTATGGAGTTTGAGCACCTTATCCTTATTTGGGATAACTGTCCTTGAACCGTAGAGTAAGACATCCTCGGCATGTATAACCGCGTTTTTTATGCCAGCATTGACGTTTACTTTAAGTTCCTTTTCGATTTTTTCATAAGGATACCATCGTAATGGCCTCAAAGTTACACTGCAGAATTCGCAACCTCGGCAGCATCCGCGGCCAATTTCTATTAAGCCATTTATCGAAGGATTCCTGATTTCGGGTATTTCATCCACGCTTGGAGTTTCCTTCACGTTGATTTCGTAGAATTTTGGAAGCTCTTTACCGTTAATGGCAGCCTTAAACACTCTTCCTACAACCTTCTCGGCTTCACCGTCTATTACACAATCGATACCATGATCATCCACGAATTTTGGTTTAAGCTTAAGCTGCCATGCCCCGGGGCCACCTACAATTATTTTCAAGCCTTTTCTTTTTGCATTCGCAACTTCTGGCTTTTCTAATAACAATCGAAAATATTTAGCTACATATGGTTCTCCAGTCTTCAGAATTCTTGCAAATGTTGATGAGGCGGGCCCTAAGCCGAAGGGATCCATAACGTGAATGCCTAAAACCTTGGCGTTGTCTAAATATTGATTAAGATGACTCGGAGATACTGTTAGAACTTTGAATCCTTCATTTAGTAGTTGAGCCTCAATTTTTCTGAGACCATAAGGAGCTTGTACAGGCACACCCTCAACAGTTTTTATTGATGGGAAAAACAGTGCTCTGAAGAACCATTCTGGAACAACATTTGGAGGAGCTGTTGTTCCAAAACCTAGAAATTCATCGTTATGATAGTTGCTCATTAATGTTTCATCCGCTGTTAATATAACGTTAAATTTCGTTTATATTCACCTGTATAGGCTGTCTATACACTATATCAAAGTAAAAATAGAAACCTATTTATGTATTTTTGTTACAATTTGTAGTTAAGGATGACGACATGGATAAATATGATAAAAGTATAATATCGATTCTCCAAGAAGACGGAAGAGCTTCACTAACTGACATTGGAAAGACGCTCGGGCTTTCTCATGTAAGCGTTAGAAAAAGGCTGAAGAAACTTTACGACAAAACAATTAAGGTAACTGTAGGATTTAATGTTGAAAAGCTTGGCTTTCACATAGCCATCATAAATGCTGAAGTTGAAGGGCATAAAAGACTTTTAGAATTAATCGAGAAATTTTCTAAATGCCCAAGAATCGTGTTTATGACCACCACAACAGG